>PCWT01000034.1 GCA_002796245.1 Gammaproteobacteria bacterium CG11_big_fil_rev_8_21_14_0_20_46_22
ATTGCACCGATTGCGATGGACGAAGGTTTGCGCTTTGCGATTCGTGAAGGTGGTCGTACCGTCGGCGCCGGTGTTGTGGTTAAAATTACAGAGTAAGGCATTATGGCAGAAAAAAGGCAACGTATTCGTATCCGGTTAAAAGCGTTCGATCATCGCTTGATTGATAAATCAACGAGCGAGATTGTTGAAACGGCTAAGCGTACTGGCGCGCAAATTTGCGGTCCAATTCCTTTGCCCACTCGCAAAGAACGTTTCACGGTATTGATTTCACCTCACGTCAATAAAGACGCACGTGATCAATATGAAATTCGCACACACAAACGTATGGTCGATATTATCGGCCCAACTGATAAAACAGTTGATGCTTTGATGCGTTTGGATCTTGCAGCAGGTGTCGACGTCGAAATCGTCGTTGACTAAGAGAAATAAGAGGTTATAGAAACATGGCACTTGGATTAATAGGCCGAAAATGTGGAATGACACGTATCTTCACTGAAAGTGGCGAGTCGATTCCTGTGACGGTGGTTTCAGTAGCGCCGAACCACGTGGTTCAAGTTAAAACACTTGAGTCAGATGGTTACAACGCACTACAAGTCGGTGCGGGTGTGGCAAAGCCACAGCGTTTAACAAAAGCTGAGTTGGGTCATTTTGCTAAGGCAACGGTTGAGCCTGCAACGTCTTTGCGTGAATTTCGTGTAAACGAAGGTCATGAACATAAAATTGGTGATGAATTAACAGTAGAGTTATTTCAAGCAGGCCAGAAAGTTGACGTCAGTGGCGTCAGCAAAGGTAAAGGCTTCCAGGGCGGTATTAAACGTCACAACTTTACTATGCAAGATGCGACTCACGGTAACTCTGTGTCTCACCGTGCGATTGGTTCAACGGGTCAAAACCAAACACCAGGTCGTGTTTTCAAAGGTAAGAAAATGCCTGGCCAAATGGGTAACAAAAACCGAACTGCACCTATGCTAGAGGTGGTAAAAATTGACGTTGAACGTCGTTTACTACTCATTAAGGGTGCGGTGCCAGGTTTTGCCGGTGGTGAAGTCGTTGTTACACCAGCGGCTAAAGCAAAAGAGGTGAACAATGCAGCTTAATGTCCTAGAAAAAGGCACAGCCAAAACAACAGTTGATGTTGCTGAGCTCGTTTTTGATCGTGAATACAACGAAGGGTTGATTCACCAAGTGATTGTTGCGCAGATGGCTGGCGAACGCCAAGGCTCTAAAGCGCAAAAAACACGGGCTGAAGTTAGTGGTGGTGGCATTAAGCCATGGCGCCAAAAAGGTACGGGTCGTGCGCGTGCCGGTAGTATCCGCAGCCCAATCTGGGTTGGCGGCGGTAAATCGTTTGCAGCCAAGCCTCGTAGCTTCAAGCAAAAGGTAAACCGTAAAATGCACCGTGCTGCGATGTGTGCCATGTTGTCTGAAATGGTTCGTCAAGAGCGCTTGCTTATCGTTGAAGACATTCGGTTGACTGACCATAAAACCAAAGGTCTTATGGCGAAATTGAATGAATTGAACGTTAACGATGTGTTGATGGTCGTTGAACACGCTGATGAAAACTTGTTGTTGGCCTCGCGCAACCTTCATAACGTTGCGGTGATCGATGCTCAAGCGGTTGATCCTTTGGCGTTAATCAGCTTTGAGAAAACCGTGATCACAGTCGCTGCCCTGAAACAACTTGAGGAGCGCTTGTCATGAATCAAGAACGTTTAATGAAAGTTATTTTTGGTCCGCTTGTGACTGAAAAGTCGCAGATGGCTGCTGAAAAGCATAACCAAGTGACATTTAGAGTCGCTCGTGATGCGAATAAGCACGAAATCAAACAAGCGGTTGAGTTGTTATTTAAAGTCGAAGTGGAAAACGTTCAAGTTGCCAACGTAAAAGGTAAAATTAAACGTTTCGGTGGTCGTCTAGGTCGCCGTAACCACTGGAAAAAAGCGTATGTGTCATTGGCTGAAGGTCAAGATATCAACTTTGGCGCGCTAGAAGGTTAAGGAGTGGTTTAATGCCTGTAGTCAATACAAAACCCACATCGCCAGGTCGTCGGTTTGTCACAAAAGTGGTTCATCCTCACCTGCATAAAGGTGAGCCGTATAAGCCTTTGTTGGAAAAGGTTAAGAAAAATGGTGGTCGTAATAACAACGGTCGCGTGACTGTCCGCCACGTGGGTGGTGGTCATAAGCAGCGTTACCGTTTAATCGATTTTAAACGTAACAAAGACGGTATTGTTGCGGTTGTTGAGCGTATTGAATACGATCCAAACCGTACAGCGCACATTGCTTTGCTGAAATATGCAGATGGTGAACGTCGCTACATCATTGCACCTAAAGATTTGCGTGCCGGTGATGAGGTGCAAAGTGGTGCTGAGGCGCCAATTAAGCCAGGCAATACTTTACCGTTGAGTATTATTCCTGTCGGTAGCATGATCCACTGTGTTGAGATGAAGCCTGGCAAGGGTGCTCAGTTGGCCCGTAGTGCGGGTGCTTCGGTCCAGTTACTGGCTCGTGAAGGTCGCCATGTCACATTGAAATTGCGTTCAGGTGAATTGCGTAAAGTATTGGTTGATTGCCGTGCAACATTGGGTGAAGTCTCAAACTCAGAGCATAACCTACGAAGCTTGGGTAAAGCCGGTGCGAAACGCTGGCGTGGTGTTCGCCCAACCGTTCGCGGCGTGGCAATGAACCCTGTTGACCATCCACACGGTGGTGGTGAAGGCCGTACATCAGGTGGCCGTCATCCGGTATCGCCTTGGGGTACGCCGACTAAAGGTTACAAAACGCGTCGTAACAAACGTACGAACAAGTTGATCGTTCGTCGACGCGATAAGAAATAGTGGGAGATAAATAAGTGACACGTTCAAGTAAAAAAGGCCCTTTTGTTGATGCAAATTTGCTCAAAAAAGTTGATGGGGCTGATCGTAGCAAAAAGCAAGTCATTAAAACACGCTCACGTGCTTCAATGATTCTGCCTGATTTTGTGGGTTTAACGATTGCTGTGCACAACGGTCGTGAGTTTGTCCCTGTTTTGGTTGGCGAGGACATGGTAGGTCATAAGTTAGGTGAATTTGCGCCTACACGAACTTTCCGTGGTCACGCAGCTGATAAGAAAACGAAGAAGTAAGGTGAGGTTAGCGATGGAAGTTTCTGCAAAATACAAATACGCTCGCTTTTCAGCGCAAAAGGCTCGCCTCGTTGCTGATCAAGTGCGTGGTTTGTCGGTTGAGCAAGCGTTAGATCTTTTAGCGTTTAGCCCAAAGCGTGCGGCTAAAGCGGTTAAGCAAGTCTTGGAGTCTGCGATTGCCAATGCTGAGCATAACAATGGCATGGACATTGATGAGTTGAAAATTTCAGCCATCTATGTTGACGAAGGACCAACGTTAAAGCGTATGCGTGCTCGTGCTAAAGGCCGTGGCGCCCGCATTTTAAAGCGCATGTGTCATATTACTGTGAAAGTATCAGATGGAGAGAGTCACTAATGGGTCAAAAAGTTAATCCTACCGGTATCCGCTTAGGCATCATTAAAGAATCGTCTTCACGCTGGTATGCAACAACGAAAGAGTTTGCAAGCCACTTGTATGAAGATCTTCAAGTTCGCCGTTTGTTGAAAAAACACTTGGCGCGTGGCGTTGTGGGTCGCGTGGATATCGAGCGTCCAGCTAAAAACGCTAAAATCACCATTCATACTTCTCGCCCTGGCGTGATTATTGGTAAAAATGGTCAAGATGTTGAGATCTTGCGTAATAAAATCGGCCATATGTTGAATGTGCCTGTGCATATCAATATTGAAGAAATTCGCAAACCTGATTTGGATGCGAAGCTTGTTGCTGAAAGCATCGCGATGCAGCTTGAAAAGCGTGTTTCGTTTCGTCGTGCAATGAAGCGCTCTGTTCAAAACACTATGCGCGCAGGTGCCTTGGGCATCAAGGTTTGTGTTGGTGGTCGTTTGGGCGGCGCTGAGATTGCTCGTAGCGAATGGTATCGTGAAGGCCGTGTGCCTTTGCACACTTTCCGTGCTGATATCGATTACGCAACAGCGCGGGCTAACACGACATACGGTGTGATCGGCGTGAAGATTTGGATTTTTAAAGGCGAAGTCACGGGTGAAGGCCTGCCGGCAGGAGCTGCTGCAGTTGAGCAAGCCCCGAGAGCCAAGCCTAAGAAACGTGGTGGGAGATCAGAATAATGTTGCAACCAAAACGTAGAAAATTCCGTAAGGATTTTAAAGGTAAAAACCGTGGGTTAGCTTTGCGCGGTAATAAGGTCAGCTTTGGTCGCTTTGGTCTTCAATCAACCGGCCGTGGCCGATTGACGGCGCGTCAAATTGAAGCCGCTCGTCGTGCTTTAACGCGTTACATGAAGCGTGGCGGTAAAGTATGGATTCGTGTGTTTCCAGACAAGCCGATTTCAAAGAAGCCTTTGGAAGTCCGTCAAGGTAAAGGTAAAGGTAGCGTAGAATACTGGGTGGCGTTGATTCAGCCGGGTCGTATGCTATTTGAAGTCGAAGGCGTGAGCGAAGAAGTGGCGCGTGAAGCGTTTCGCTTAGCCGCAAACAAACTACCGTTTGCGACCACGTTTGTCGAAAGAACGTTGATGTAAGGTGAGGTTTTAAAATGAAAGCAGCTGATTTAAGAAAAAAATCTGTGCCTGAGTTGAAAGAAGAGTTATTGGCGTTGGTCCGTGAGCAATTCAATTTACGAATTCAGCGCGCCACTGGCCAGCTTAACAAAACACATTTGTTGAAAAATGTGCGCCGCAGTATTGCGCGTGTTAAGACACTCATTAATGAGCAAGAAGGTAAGAAGTGATGGAAAAGCAAAAAGTACAACGCGAATTACAGGGCCGCGTGGTCAGTGACAAAATGGATAAGGGTGCTGTTGTGATGGTAGAGCGCCGCGTTAAGCACCGCCTTTACCCTAAAATCATCACTCGCTCAAAAAAATACCACATCTGTGACCCACAGAATACCTGTGGTTTGGGTGATTTGGTGCGTATCCGTGAGGGCCAAAAGGTCTCTAAGACCATTGCTTGGCATTTCGTGGAAGTGATTGAAAAAGCGAAGTAATAGTTTAAAAAAACGTGCACTTAAGCGCGTGTTGGTGTTATAATCGCGGGCCTTTTTGAGGGGGCGCGATAATCGCCTTAATTTTGGAGAGTTTAGACATGATTCAGATGCAAACAGTCCTCGATGTTGCAGATAACAGTGGTGGACGACGTGTCATGTGTATTAAGGTCCTTGGTGGCTCACACCGCCGTTACGCGGCTATTGGTGATGTGATCAAGGTGAGCGTTAAAGAAGCTAACCCTCGTGGTCGTGTCAAAAAAGGTGAAGTGTACAACGCGGTTGTTGTCCGTACGAAAAGCGGTGTTCGTCGTCAAGACGGTTCATTGATTAAGTTCGATGACAACGCAGTGGTTATTTTGAATAACCAATTGCAACCGATAGGTACTCGTATTTTCGGTTCAATCACGCGTGAGTTGCGTGAAAACTACATGAAAATTATTTCATTGGCAGAAGAAGTGTTGTAAGAGGTTTTACTATGCCAGCGGTTAAAGCAAAACAAGCAGTAAAATGCAAAATCAAAAAAGGCGACGAAGTTATTTTGATCGCCGGTAAAGACAAAGGTAAGCGCGGAAAAGTTAAGCAAGTAAAACGTTTAGCTGATGGCCGCGTTAAATTGCTCGTCGACGGCGTTAACATGGTGAAAAAACATGTTAAGCCTAACCCTAACACAGGGGAGCAAGGTGGTGTTCAGTCTCGCGAAGCGTTTTTAGATGTGTCAAACGTCAAAGCTTATAACGCTACTGCGAACAAAGGCGACCGTATCGGCTACCGTGTGTTGGAAGACGGTAAAAAAGTTCGTTATTACAAATCGACAGGCGATGTCGTTAGTTCAGACGTATAAAAGGTTGATAAGAAATGGCTAGATTGCAAGATACATACCGCTCTGAGATCGTTAAAAGCTTACAAGAGCGTTTTAGCTACAAAAGCGTGATGGAAGTGCCTAAGGTGACGAAGGTGACTTTGAACATGGGTTTGGGTGAGGCGATCACTGATAAAAAAGCGCTTGAAAACGCACTCAGTGATATGGAAAAAATCGCTGGTCAAAAACCCGTGGTCACAAAAGCCCGTAAGTCAATCGCCGGTTTTAAATTGCGGGATGGTTACCCAGTGGGCTGCAAAGTGACGTTGCGCGGCAAAAGAATGTATGAATTCTTAGATCGATTGATCAATATCTCAATTCCTCGTATTCGTGACTTCCGTGGCTTCTCGGCTAAGTCATTTGATGGCCGCGGTAATTACAGCTTAGGCATCAAAGAGCAAATCGTATTCCCAGAAATTGATTACGATAAAATTGATAAATTACGTGGTTTAGATATCACTATCACGACCACAGCGAAAACAAACGAGGAGGGCGTGGCTTTATTGAGCGCGTTTAACTTCCCATTGAAAGAAAAGGTTGAGGGCTAATCGATGGCAAAAATTTCAATGAAACAGCGTGAATATAAGCGAATCAGAACGGTCGCTAAATTCAGCAAAAAGCGTGAAGCTTTGCGTGCAGAATTGAAAGAAGCGTTTAAATCTGATGAGGGCGCTTTTGAAGTTCAATTGGAAATGCAAAAATTGCCTCGTAATGCTTCGCCTATCCGTGTTCGTCGTCGTTGCCAAGTTTGTGGCCGCCCACACGGTGTGTTTCGTAAATTTGGTTTGTGTCGTATTTGCATTCGTAAATATGGCATGCGTGGTTTAATCCCAGGCTTAGAAAAAGCAAGTTGGTAAAGGGCTAGACTTATGAGTATGCAAGATCCAATTGCTGATATGTTAACGCGAATTCGTAACGCGCAAGCGATGACGAAATCACACGTATCAATGCCACATTCGAAAGCGAAAGCTGCGATTGCAAACGTGTTGGCAGATGAAGGTTACATTATCGGCTTTAAAAAAGAAGATGAAGATGGCAAGTCAGCATTGGTTGTTGAGTTGAAGTATTACGAAGGTAGGCCGGTGATTGAGAAGCTTTCTCGCGCCAGTAAGCCTAGTAGTCGCGTCTATCGCACTGCGAAAGATTTGCCAACCGTATTAGGCGGCTTGGGTGTGGCGATTGTTTCCACATCAAAAGGTGTCATGAGCGACCGTGTTGCGCGTAAATTAGGCGTTGGCGGTGAAGTTCTGTGCTTTGTGGAGTAGAGGTTAACTATGTCTAGAGTTGCGAAAAATCCGATTCAATTGCCTTCAGGCGTCGAAGTCGCGTTGACAGGTCAAGCCTTGAAAGTCAAAGGCCCTAAAGGCGAGCTTCATTTTGACATCGACAATGATGTTCAAATGCACCAAGACGGTCAAGAGCTTACGTTCACTTGGTCAGATGATGATTCAAAGCATGCCAAGCGCTCGGGTTCAAAGAACAAGGTAAAGAAAAACGTTGTAGCCTTAGCAGGTACAACTCGTGCCATCGTTAATAATATGGTTATGGGTGTCAGCCAAGGGTTTCAACGCTCATTGAAAATGGTCGGCGTGGGTTACCGTGCTCAGGCGCAAGGTAACAAATTGAATGTGTCTGCCGGTTTTTCTCACCCTGTGGTGTTTGATGTGCCACAAGGCATCACCATTGAAACACCGTCACAAACTGAAATTGTGATCAAAGGTATCGACAAACAATTGGTTGGTCAGGTAGCGGCTAACATTCGTGGTATTCGTCCACCTGAGCCTTACAAAGGTAAAGGTATTCGTTACACGGATGAGCACGTTGCTATTAAAGAAACCAAGAAAAAGTAAGGTGAACTGAAATGATTTCTAAAAAAATTGCAAGATTACGTCGGGCGAAGAAGTCACGCGGTAAAATTGCCCGCCTTGATGCTTCACCACGTTTAAGTGTTTACCGCTCTAATCAGCATGTTTATGCGCAAGTATTAACGGCTGACGGTTCGAAAGTGTTGGCACAAGCTTCAAGCTTGGACAAAGCGGTATCTACAGATGGCGACGGTAAAGCGACAGCGACAGCCGTCGGCCGCACAGTGGCTGAACGTGCAAAAGCGGCTGGTGTTTCAAAAGTCGCATTTGATCGTTCGGGATATCGTTATCACGGTCGTGTCAAAGCGTTGGCTGATGGCGCTCGTGAAGCTGGTTTAGACTTTTAATGAATGGGATTGAGTGATGAGTAACCCACAAGCAGAAAACGTATTAGATAGTCGTGTGGTCGATATTCGCCGTACGACGAAAGTGGTTAAGGGCGGTCGTGACTTTAGCTTTTCAGCAACCGCAGTGGTTGGTGATGGTAGTGGCACTGTGGGCTATGGTCGTGGTAAAGCCAAAGAGGTGACGATTGCGATTCAAAAGGCCACAGACAGCGCGCGTCGCAACATGAAAAAAATTGGTTTAACACAAGATGGCACGATTCATCACCGGATCGTGGTTTCTCACGGTGCGACAGAAGTCATGATGAAGCCTGCTGCAGGTGGTACCGGTATTATTGCCGGTGGTGCGATGCGCGACGTGTTTGAAGTGTTGGGTATGCACAACGTGTCTGCCAAAATTACAGGTTCAGCGAACCCAACAAACGTGGTCATTGCTACGATCAAAGGTCTGGCTGAGATGAAAACCCCTGAATCTATCGCGGCAAAGCGCGGTAAGTCAGTGAAACAGATTGTGGAGTAAGGTCATGAGCGTGAAAAAACTCCGAGTCAAATTAGTTAAAAGTACTAACGGACGCATCGAAGCTCACAAGGCTTGTGTGCGTGGTTTGGGCTTGCGCCGTATGCACCACAGTGTTGAAGTGGCAGCAACCCCTGAAAACGTCGGTATGATCAACAAGGTTTCATACCTGTTAGCTGTTGAGGAAGTGTGATATGCGTTTAAATACGATTAAGCCTGCTGAAGGCTCAAAACACAGCGCAAAGCGAGTGGGTCGTGGTATTGGTTCAACCTTAGGTAAAACCTGTGGTCGCGGCCACAAAGGTCAGCACTCTCGTTCTGGCGGTTACCGTAAAGTCGGTTTCGAAGGCGGTCAAATGCCTTTGCAACGTCGTTTGCCAAAATTTGGTTTCCGTTCACGTATTGCACGCTTGTCAGCCGAAGTTCGTTTGTCAGAAATCAATCTTTTGCCTGCTGGCGAAGTTAGCTTGAGCGTACTAAAAGAAGCAGGCTTTGTTTCTCACGTGGCTGAGAAGGTGAAAATCATCGCTTCAGGTGAAGTGAGCAATGCGTACACGATTGCTGCTGATGTTGCAGTGACTAAAGGCGCGCGCGAAGCGATCGAAGCATGCGGAGGCAAGGTTGCGTAAGCATGGCTAATCCGAGTTTAGGCGTTAAATCGGCAATGAAATCAGGCGGCTTAAAAGAATTAAAAAGCCGCTTTATCTTTTTATTGGTTGCCATTTTAGTCTTTCGTTTAGGCTCGTATATTCCTGTGCCTGGTGTTGACCCTGTTAAGCTCGCGCATATGTTCCAGCAGCACTCCGGCGGTATTTTTAGTCTATTCAATATGTTCTCAGGTGGCGCATTACGCCGCTTTACCGTATTTGCCTTAAGTGTGATGCCGTATATCTCGGCGTCTATCATTGTGCAGTTGTTCACTTCGATTATCCCTTCTTTAGAGCAACTCAAGAAAGAAGGTGAGTCAGGCCAGCGAAAAATTAACCAATACACACGTTACGGCACCGTTGTTTTGGCCGCTTTTCAGGCCTTGGGTATTTCTAAAATGTTGTCCGCTTCTGGCGTGGTGATTGATCCGGGTTCTGCTTTTTATGTGACGGCGACTATTACCTTGGTGACCGGTACGTTGTTTTTGATGTGGTTAGGTGAGCAAGTCACGGAATACGGTATTGGTAACGGTGTTTCCATGATCATTTTCGCGAACATTATCTCGGGTTTGCCGGGTGCGCTCGGTCGTGTTTTGGTGCAAGTTCGCCAAGGTCAAATGGAAATGTTGACCCTATTGCTTATTGTTGCTCTGATTGTCGTGGTCACGGCTGTCGTCGTGTTTGTTGAACGCGGCCAGCGCCGCATTAAGATCAACTACCCACAGCGCCAGCAAGGTCGTCGCATGTACGCGGCTCAAAGCACGCATTTACCTTTAAAAATTAACATGTCTGGTGTGATTCCGCCGATTTTTGCCTCTGCGATCATTTTGTTCCCAGGCAGTATGCTTCAGTGGTTTGGCCACAGTGCGTCTGGTACAACGTGGTTGGGTGATCTTGCCAATCTTTTGCAGCCGGGCACACCGCTGTATATGATTCTTTATTCTGTCGCTATTTTGTTTTTCTGCTTTTTCTATACAGCGGTGGTGTTTAATCCACAAGAAACCGCTGATAATTTAAAGCGTTCAGGCGCCTTTGTGCCAGGGATTCGCCCAGGCCAGCAAACAGCGAAATACATTGATTTGGTGATGTCTCGCTTGACCTTGTTTGGCGCTATCTATTTGATTCTTATTTGTTTATTGCCACAAATTTTGATGGATTCATTCAACGTACCGTTCTTTTTTGGCGGCACATCGTTGTTGATTGTGGTGGTGGTCGTGATGGATTTCATGGCCCAGGTTCAGTCGCATTTGATGTCACAGCAATACAGCTCGTTGATGCGAAAAGCGAACCTGAAAGGTAAAAACAAGAAGTGATTTGGGAGATTTGAAATGAAAGTCAGAGCATCCGTGAAAAAGCGCTGCCGTAATTGCAAAATTATCAAGCGTAATGGCATTGTGCGTGTGATTTGTACCGACAAAAAACACAAGCAACGTCAGGGGTAATATCCCTGTTCTTACAAGGACTTAGCGTCCTCGTAAGAACATAAAGAAATTTAAGTGAAAACCATGGTTTTTGCTTGCAAAGCGCTAATCTAAACGGTATCATCGCGACCTTTGCTGCAAAGATCAGAATAAGTGTTAGGAGTAACTCAATGGCGCGTATAGCAGGCGTTAACTTACCTACTAATAAGCATGTGAGCATTGGCTTGACCGCCATTTATGGCATTGGCCGCCCACGCGCTTTAACGATTTGCCAAGGTTTGAGCATAGACCCTCAAACAAAAATCAAAGATTTAGACGAAGCCGACTTAGAACGTCTTCGTACGGCGATCGCTGAATACCAAGTTGAAGGTGACCTTCGTCGTGAAGTCTCAATGAATATCAAGCGATTGATGGAATTGGGCACCTATCGTGGTGTGCGTCATCGTCGTGGTTTACCTTTAAGAGGGCAGCGTACAAAAACCAATGCGCGCACTCGTAAAGGCAAGCGTAAGTAAGTAATAACGATTAAGGTATAGAATGTATGGCAGTTGCAAGTAAGTCAGCCGGACGAAAGAAAAAAGATCGCATTGTTAACGATGGTGTTGTCCACGTCCAAGCAAGTTTCAATAACACATTGCTCACCGTGACAGATCGTCAAGGTAATGCTTTGGTTTGGTCTAGCGCCTCAAAATGTGGCTTTAAAGGCTCACGTAAAAGTACGCCTTATGCAGCACAGATTGCAGGTGAAACTGTGGCGAAAGAAGCCATTGAGCGTTTTCAATTGAAAACAGTCGATGTGAAGGTGAAAGGCCCAGGCCCTGGCCGTGAGTCTGCTGTGCGTGCGCTGCAATCAGCTGGCCTAAAAGTGCTAACGATTGAAGATACGACCGGTATTCCACACAACGGTTGCCGTGACCCTAAAAAACGTCGAGTTTAATGAGAGAGTGTGAATAATGGCAAGAAATTTTAGCCCTCGTGGTCGAATTCAAAAACGAGAACAACAAGATCTAGATTTATTCAGTGGTGTTAAGTCGCTGGAATCAAAACACAAAATTAACGTCATGCCAGGTCAGCATGCGGTTCGTCGCAGCAAATTATCTGACTACGGTAAACAATTGCGTGCAAAACAATTAATCAAGCGTTACTACGGTGTGCTTGAGCGCCAATTCCGTAACTACTTTGGTAAAGCGTTTCAAGCGAAAGGTTCAACAGGCGAAAATTTGTTGATCATGCTTGAGCGTCGTTTGGATAACGTTGTCTACCGTTTGGGCTTAGCTAAAACACGCCGTGAAGCGCGTCAGCTTGTGAGCCACAAAGCCGTGATGGTTAACGGTATCAAAACCAATATTCCTTCATTCCAGGTTTCTGTGGGTGATGTGATTGCTGTGACTGAGAAAGCCAAAAATCAGTTGCGTATTAAAGAGTCGATCGAGCTCGCTAAGCAACGCACAGACGTTGAATGGTTAGACGCTGATTTCACGAAATTTGAAGGTACGGTTAAAGCTTTACCAACACGTGATCAGTTGCCTGCCGAGTTTAATGAACAGCTCGTAGTAGAGCTTTATTCTAAATAAAGGTGAGTGAGGGCACTATGTCAGCAGATCCATATCAGTTTTTAACCCCGAAAAACATTATTGTTAATACGGTCCGAGGTACGCGTTCAGAAGTGGTGCTGGAGCCGTTCGAGCGTGGTTTTGGCCACACACTGGGCCACACATTACGCCGTATTCTATTGTCATCTATGCCGGGTTGTGCGGTGACAGACGTTAAAATTGCAGGCGTTTTGCATGAGTACAGCACCTTAGACGGTGTTCAAGAAGATGTGATTGAAATCTTATTGAACTTGAAAAACTTGGCGATTCGTATGCATGAAGGCCAGCATGCTGTGCTGAAATTATCGAAAACCGAGCCGGGTCCTGTGACTGCAGCCGATATTCAATGCCCACACAATGTAGAAATCGTCAATCCAGAGCATGTTTTAGCGCATCTTCAAGATGGTAAGCTAGAAATGGAAATGAATGTTCGCTTAGGCAAGGGCTATGAGCCGGCCAGCGCGCGCCAATCAAGCGAAGCACAGCAAATCGGTGTTCTTCACTTGGACGCTATTTACAGCCCCGTTAAGCGCGTGTCTTACGCGGTTGAAAGCGCACGTGTTGAGCAACGTACAGATTTGGATAAACTTATTTTAACCATTGAAAGTGATGGCACACTAAACCCTGAAGAAGCTGTGCGCCGTGCCGCCACTATCCTTCAGCAGCAGTTGTCTGCCTTCGTTGACTTAGACAGCAGTATTTTGTCTGAACCTGAGCGTCATGAAGAAGAAATTGATCCTGTCTTGATGCGCCCGGTTGAAGATTTAGAGTTGACTGTGCGTTCGGCTAATTGCTTGAAAGCAGAATCCATTCAATATATCGGTGATTTGGTTCAACGCGCTGAAACCGATTTATTGAAAACCCCTAATCTGGGTAAAAAATCATTGAATGAAATTAAAGATGTATTGGCGGCTCGCGGTATGTCATTAGGCATGCGCCTTGACAGCTGGCCACCATCATTTTTGAAAGTCAAAGACGATAAGAAATAAAGGAAAGCGCTATGCGACATCGTAAAAGTGGTCGACAACTTAATCGAAACAGTAGCCACCGTAGGGCTATGTTTAAAAATATGGCGAGCGATTTTTTGCGCCATGAATTGATTAGCACAACACTCCCTAAGGCGAAGGAGTTGCGTCGTGTGGTTGAGCCTTTGGTAACTTTGGCAAAAAATGATACTGTGGCGAACCGTCGTTTGGCGATGGCACGCTTGGGTGATAAAGAGATCGTTAAAAAGTTGTTTGAAACTATCGGGCCTCGCTCTAAAGCACGCCCAGGTGGTTATATGCGTATCTTGAAAAACGGTTACCGTTTACAGGATAGAGCCCCTATGGCGATCGTTGAACTAGTTGATCGTGAAGAGACTGTTCAATAGTTTCCGTTTTTTTTTTGCTAAAAAAGCCAGCGTTAGTCTGGCTTTTTGTTTGATAGAGAGGACTGATCATGACAAACCCTGTTGTTGATATTTACTTAGAGGCCACGGGCGAACTGGACCCACGCCAACAACGCATCTATTTGCGCGACCCAGCTTTACAGGAAGAGATTGAGCTTAACTCGCCAGCAGCACGGGCGTCTGGGTCGGCAAAGGTAAGCGCTATGTGGCCAGGCCAGGTATTGGGCTATAACCAACACGTGCCGCTAGGTGTGTTAAGTAGAGTTCTAAAGTGCATGCCGCCTGGCGCAATTTTACAGCTCCCCATTTTTGTATGCTTTAGCCAGCGGGCCATAGAGCAACTCGCGGACATGATAAATAAGCGGCGCCCGTTCGTGCAGATTAATCCTAATATGATAGAAAGCGACGTAGCAGCGGGGGCGTTTGCAGCTCTCATGAGGCGCCTTCGTTTCCCAACCGTGATTATACCTCCTGGTATGAAGCTGTCGACTGCACTGCTCTATATAAAAAGGTTGCCTGAAGGTCCACTAAGGTTAGTGCTTCCTCTATCTGAGCCACTTATTGAGGCTTGTTGTGCAGACAGGAAGATTTTGCCTGAGGGCGTGCTGGTGGAGCTTGACCCAGCGATGCCAACTGAGCTTGCAGTGAAGCTTGTACGCGCTTTACGCGCTTTACGGTCATTTTCGGGATTGTGTTTTCCAAAGAATATATCACAAGCCACCGCAATCGCTTGTGCACAGGTCTTAGGGCCGCAAGTGGGATTGTGGGTTGCTCCTGACATGGAGGAGGAGCTTATGGTGGCGGCGATAAAGGCCTTAAATCCTCGCGCAACCTTATGGCTTGATCCTCGGTTTAATGATCATCTAGCGCTTGCAGAGAAATATGTATCTAGCTTACCCCCCGGTGGCAGTGTTTACTTACCTTGCTTTGCGAAACGCGAGTTGATCCTTGCGTGTGCGCAGGCTCTACCGTCAAAGTGTACGCTAGAGCTTTATACTAGGATACCACGAGAGACTGTGCTCGAGTGTGGGCGCTTTACGAAGGGCAACATCAAGTTGGTACCTAATGCTCTGCACGTGTCGGGGTGGTCAGCAGGCAGGTTTTTTTCCAGAGCAGACAGAGCATCACTGCCACCGGCTGCTGCACAAGCATCACCGCCACCGGCGCATTCTGCTGCCCCAGGCAGCTAAATAGCGTTTATCGTATGAAGAATGGGGTGTCTCAAGCCTTTTCAATCATTGATCCCCATGTCCATTTTTGGCGTTTGAATACGGGTTTTAATACTTGGCTTCAAGAAGGGGCGAACCTTTTCCTTGGCGATTATCGCGCCATGGTTAAAGACCATGGGCCGAGCGAGTTTGAACATAACGCCAGGCCTTATGTCATTACACAGTGTGTGCATATTGAGGCAGAAGCCACTGTCTACGCTAAAGCTGAAGCGGATTGGCTGGAGGATTTGGCGCAAAAAACCCCTTTGATCGGCGCTATAGTGGGAGGGGTTGATTTTTTAGCGCACGATTGTGAAGCCTTGTTAGAGCATTATGCTATCCTGCCTTAGTCTCGCGTTACCTCACCCTGCTTTCAGAGCTAAGCGTATCAGAGCAGCAAGCGATTTTTGCAGATAATGCTGCGCGTGTGTATCGCCTGACTTAGAGCCGTAAACGTCTTTTCCCGACTTCCAGATTTTTATGAACAAAATATTTACAGCCCAGTATTTATGCGGTTTTCAAGGCATTTTAAGTTGTTTTTAGTGCGAA
>PCWT01000035.1 GCA_002796245.1 Gammaproteobacteria bacterium CG11_big_fil_rev_8_21_14_0_20_46_22
ATTACAAAACTCAACACCGCATAATCAGTAAACGCGGCTGTGTATGCAAGGGCTGAAGCATGCGCACCAGCATGCTTAGAGATCACAGACATATCAGCCAGCTTATTCGCAATCATCAACCCTGCCGCAATCGTGACAAACCAAAAACCCATCATTGTGCTTCTCATTGATTTAGGCGAGAGCACGGTGACTGCCGATAAGCCAATGGCCGATAGGCAAAGCTCACTGATCGCCATTAAAAACATCGAGGCGACCAACCAAAAAAGCGCAATAGCGCCGCTCGGCGAGAACGCTAGCGCCAATACAAGCAATGCAAAAGCAAAAGCACAAAATAAAAAACCATAAGCAAACTTCATCGCAAAGCCTGGCTGCCATCGGCTATTACCTAGTGACAGCCAAATTTTCGCGAGCAATGGCGCAAAGAGAATAATGCCCACGCTTTCAATCGAAGCCAGCACTTCAACTGGCATTTTAAAACCGAGAAAGACTCGGTGCACATTTCGCTCTGCAAATAAAGTTAACGAAGTAAACACCTGCATCCAAATACCCCAGTATATCGCCGAGAACACAAATAAGATGATCAATGAAAACAACCTAAACCGATCCTCGGCCAGGGGAATCTTCATACCACAATAAAGCAGATACACTAATGCTAAAACGCTCAACGCAATCATGCCGATATTCAAAGCATGCGAATAAGGCAGCAAAATGGCTAATGCAAAAACAACGACAACTGAACACGCATAGATAATATTTCTTTGCTGCTTACTCGCCGAACAAGAAACGACATCTTCAGATAGTTTTTCAGGTGTAAAATAGCGCTGCCCATAGGCAAAAGAAATGAGCGAGAATACAAGCGATAAGGCTGCAATCAAAAATGCACTGGAAAAGCCGCTATATTTGATTGCAAACGCCGCCGCCAAGGGTCCTATGACCTGACCAATATTCATACCAAAATAAAACAAGGTAAAGCCCGCATCACGCCTGAGATCATTATCTTGATATAAGGCACCCACAAGTGTAGAAATATTGCTTTTTACAAAACTATTGCCTGCAATTAACAAACCAAAGGCCACATAGAAAACAAACCCCGAATGAAAAGACAGTGCTAAATAGCCAGCAATATAAAAAATGATCCCCAGAAAAATTGAACGATTAAGGTTCAAAAAATTATCGGCCAGAAATCCGCCAAGTACTGGGCCCGCGTAAAGCAATCCCGTGAACGCTGCGTACAATGAATAAGCTTTAATATCATTGAACTTTAATTGATTAACAAGAAAGATCACCAAGCTTGACTGAACCACATAGAAGCCCAAGCGCTCCCAAAGCT
>PCWT01000036.1:0-793 GCA_002796245.1 Gammaproteobacteria bacterium CG11_big_fil_rev_8_21_14_0_20_46_22
AAATCCCTGCCTAACGTAGTATCAATAACAATAATTTATTGCAAATTGCAATACTTTATTTATTGCAAGGTGGCTTTTTAGAAGATTTATTCATCAGTAGCAACTTTTCTGTACTTTCTTTAACCTTATGATTTAATTGATTTTTTTAAATTATCGTAAAAATTCTCATGGGCCGCACAAGAAAGTAAAGTCAACGAGGTTTGCGCCTGATCAAGGATATAAGCGAGCAGCATAAGCTGATGATCAATGTGAAATTTAAACACCCTAACTCCGGCTAGATCGCCAGATTTCAAATCACCGAGTAACGGTTTTTCTTGAATCTGTTGAATAGCCTTTTCTAACTCAATTATCTGATTTTCATGGAGACGTTTGATGAGGCGTTTAAATGTATTCGTAAGAAAGACATTCATCGCTCACCAGGGACATACTTCGAGACACGCCCTGACCTTATATCCTCTAACCCAAGCAAGATACCTTTGATATCATGAAAAGTGAGGTCCGGATTATCTTCTGCCATACGACCCAACTTTGCCCAGTACTCAATTTGCTTAGGCGTAGACCGACTCTCGACCACAGAATATGCTTTTGCCATGTCAACCAACTCTTTATCTAAATTTACTGCAATACCCATGACAAATCCCTGCCTAACGTAGGGCCTGTTTACAATTCATTTTTGCAAGCGAAAACTGAGGGAGTTGAGACCAAATTGTTTATTATTTGAGGCGAATAGCCAGCCCTATTTAACAAGAAGAATGAACAATTTGGACCAACTTTACTCAGTTTGCAGCGTGAA
>PCWT01000036.1:853-1945 GCA_002796245.1 Gammaproteobacteria bacterium CG11_big_fil_rev_8_21_14_0_20_46_22
TTTTTCCTAGGCTCAACGTTATTAGTGGGTGCGTTAACAACCAGCGCGCTTGCCGTTAACCTTGATCCTGATGCAGGCCAATATCACCAACTCACAAATACTTTCAACCATTACGGCTTAAATCCCCCCGTTTTCGATCGAAGCATCGAGACTTATGTTGCACGAAGTAAGGCCTGTGTTGGAGCCGGTGCCGTACCCTGCTCTTACATTACAAATCCAAGCCAATTATGCGGGCCATCAAGTTCAGGCTCCGGATATTTTACCTGTGCAATACCGCTAAAGTTTAATATGGAAGGCGATCCGAACCCCTATTACTCCGTCACTCATGGAACATTGACCGTAGAAGTACCCTCAAACCAAGGAGGCGCACTCTTCGATAGTGGCTTAGCGGTTCTTAACAAAAAAAGCTCGCTTCGTCTGCAGCATATTTTTAGCATTACCAACCGTGGAAAGAAGCCTTTATCCAGCACTAAAAATATAGCGCCCAATACTCAAAACTTTCAAGCCGTCGCTATCGAGGGACCTTTTACACCAAAAGCTGTAGAGGAATCAGCAGCCCTAGCCATTAATCACAAAGCAGCTTTTGCCACAGTGGGTGAAGCTGCAACACAATCTTTGGTAAATACCCAGCCGGCTATTAACCACTTAGCTAAAGCTAAAACGCCTATTCATCTGCTGAGCCTAGCAACTGATCCCATCAGCACAAACACTGCTGCTAAGGTGATGAAGGCTTTGCCGCAGACTAGAATAGTCGCATTCGGCCGATTTAAAGGTAATGGCTTAAACAGCATAAACTCGAGCACGATATTTGACCATGACGCTGCAACAAGTTTGCCAAACACTAGCTACCAACCGAAGAACTTTAGCGCAATGGCCGGAAAGCTTTACACGATTGATACTGCTAGTCATAAGCTAAGACAAGCTAATTCAAAAGACTTGAGCGCGTTTCCAGAACTTGCTCAAGAGCAAGAATAACTGATACGTCAAAAAGGCCAGAGTGCACGGTTGTCCCATTAAAAATATTTTGCTCAACTTAACCACAAACGTTCAGTTTTGAGGCGAGGTTGGGCGGAAATTTGATGAGAAAACGCA
>PCWT01000036.1:1958-16345 GCA_002796245.1 Gammaproteobacteria bacterium CG11_big_fil_rev_8_21_14_0_20_46_22
AGTATTTCGAAGAAAATTTCCGCCCAAGATCGACCAAAAATGGACGTTTCCTGATTTAATGGGACAGCCCTGGGCCAGAGTGTCTCTGCTCTGGCCTTGTCTTTTCAAACACGATACAATGCCCAAAAATTCAAAAGGCTGACCATGAGCACGTACCGCATACTCGATTACCCTGATCCTCGCTTAAAGACCGTTGCACAGAAAGTGGATGATATCAACGCGCCACATGTGCAAGAGATGATCCACAACATGCTGGAAACACTAGAAAACACGGATCATTGTGGTGGACTTGCTGCGACGCAGCTGGACATTGAAAAGCCTTTGCGTATTTTCGTCTATTACGACTACGAAAACGATGACCCATCAAACCAAGTCGCCCGCGTCATTGTAAACCCCGAAATCGTGAAGACCGAAGGCGAAGTTAACGAACAAGAAGGCTGCATGTCGGTCTACCCAGATCACATCCACGCTGCGGTCAAGCGCCCTGCGCTGACCACCATGAAAGCGCTGAACGAAAAAGGCGAAACCATCGAGCTGGCACGCGGCGGGTATTTAGCCAAACTTTTTATTCACGAAGTGGACCACCTTGAAGGCAAAGTCTATATCGATCATCTAAAGCCTTTAAAGCGTGCCATGCTGGATAAAAAGATCGCCAAGCTGCGCAAAAATCTCGCGAGCAACAGCTGTGGCGATGCGCACTGCCATCACGATCATTAGAGCTCGTCTCGACAATCCGGGGGTAATAAACCCGGGTTTTCAATGCTTCGCATTTCAAACCAGGCTAGGTTCGTTCTACTTTTGCTGGTGCATGCAGCCTGGATTGAACACCGAAGGTGTGATAATCCGGGTTTGATTTCCCCCGGGTTATCGCTTCGCTCAACCCAGGCTACGACTGCGTTTTGAATTTCGGATCAAAGCCCCAACATCAAACGTGCAGGATCTTCCAATAATTTTTTCAACTCAACCAAGAAGCTTACCGAGGTTTTACCATCGACGATACGATGATCATACGACAAAGCAATGTACATCATCGGACGAATCACCACTTCACCATTTTCAGCCACAGGGCGCTCTTGAATGGCATGCATGCCAAGAATGGCGCTTTGCGGCGGATTGATGATCGGTGTTGATAACAATGAACCAAAGACGCCACCGTTGGTGATGGTAAAGTTACCGCCGGTCATATCTTCCAAAGCCAACTTGCCGTCACGTGCGCGGCCGGCAAATTCGGCAATCTGGTTTTCCATGTCGGCCATCGAAAGCTGATCAACATTTCGCAAGACAGGCACAACCAAACCGCGCTCAGTGGATACGGCAATACCGATATCATAATAACCGTGGTACACAATGTCATCGCCATCAATCGAAGCGTTAACATCCGGGAATTTTTTCAAGGCTTCTACCACAGCTTTAGTAAAGAACGACATAAAGCCTAATTTAGCGCCTTGTGTTTTTTGGAACTCTTCTTTGTATTTCGCGCGAAGATCCATCACCGGCTTCATATTGACTTCGTTGAATGTGGTCAACATCGCCGTTTCATTCGTCGCAGACAATAAGCGTTCAGCAATGCGTTTGCGCAAACGCGACATCGGCACACGTTCTTCAATACGTTCAACGTCAACCGCGACCGACGCTTTGCCTTGCAAGCTGGCAGGATCAACACCCTTCTCCGCGGCCATACGACGCACAGACGGTGAAGCTGTGTTATCAGCGGCTGAGTGCCCAGACTTAGCGGGTGCGGCTTTTGCTTCAGCCGGTTTTTCCGCTTTTTTAGGCGCTGCTTCGGCCTTCGGCGCATCGTCAGTTTTTTCAGGGCTCGCTGCAAGCTCGCCGGCTTCAAATTCACCCAAGACCATATCCGCTGTAACGGTCGCACCCTCTTCTTGCGCGATAGATTTCAACACACCATTGGCAGGCGCAGGCACTTCCATCACCACTTTATCGGTTTCTAAGTCAACAATCGTTTCACCCTCTGCGATCGATTCGCCAGGTTTAATGTGCCAAGTCGCGACGACCGCGTCAGCGACCGATTCAGGCAAGCCAGGAACTTTGATTTGTACAGACATCGTTATAATCCTCTGAATTTAGTGTTTTGAATTAAAATTTGAATTTAAAGCTTGATCGACCAGCGCAGCTTGTTCTTCTTTGTGCTTATAAGCGTAACCGACCGCCGGTGCTGCAGACGCTTCGCGGCCTGCATAATGCAAGCTTTGGCCTTCATGCAGACAGGCTGTTAGGTTATGGTGCGTTTGATACCATGGCCCTTGGTTTTGTGGCTCTTCTTGGCACCACACCACCGTTTTCGCATTCGCATAACGCATTAACTCGGCTTTAAGCTCATCACGTGGGAATGGATAAAGCTGCTCGATACGCACGATCGCCACATCCTCACGCTTATCATCGCGACGTTGTTGCAACAAGTCATAATAGACTTTACCACTACACACAATCACACGCTTGACACTTTTTTCTTTCAGTTCATCGATTTCATGAATCACCAAGTGGAAGTGCCCATGTGATAAATCGTCTAAGCTTGAAACAGCAAGCTTATGGCGCAACAAACTTTTCGGTGTCATGACGATCAAAGGCTTACGCGCTGGGCGCAACATTTGACGACGCAACATGTGAAACACTTGAGCTGGCGTGGTAGGCACACAGACTTGCATATTATGCTGTGCGCACAATTGTAAATAACGCTCTAAACGCGCAGAGGAATGCTCGGGGCCCATGCCTTCATAACCGTGCGGCAGCAACATCACCAGCGCACACACGCGGTCCCACTTCTGCTCGCCTGAGCTAATGAATTGGTCGATAACCATTTGAGCACCATTGGCGAAATCACCAAATTGTGCTTCCCATAACACTAAATATTTAGGGTCAGAGGCTGCGTAACCGTATTCAAAAGCTAACACTGCTTCTTCACTCAGAATTGAATTAAAGACTTCGAACTCGGCTTGAGAGTCGTCGACATGGCACAAAGGCGTGTAGACTTCACCGGTTTTTGCATCATGCAGTTCCGCGTGGCGATGCGCAAACGTGCCGCGACCAGAATCTTCACCGCTTAAACGCACATGATAGGTCTCGGTGACCAAAGAGGCATACGCCAAGGTTTCAGCGTAACCCCAATTCATAGGAATATTACCTGCGGTCATTTCATCGCGCTCGGCCAATAATTTCTGAACTTGCGGATGCACATTGAACCCTTCAGGCACGCTCGTGATACGCTGACCCAGCTTGACCAATGTGTCTTTCGGTACAGCAGTTTCCACGGTATCACGCAGTGATTTATTCACATACTTTGACCAATTAACCGTACGCTGCTTAGTGGATTCTTGTTCATCGATTTTCACCGTTTGACCACCTTGATCCATGATCGCTTTATAATCCGTTTGCATAGCTTTCATATCATCGCTAGCAATAATATTTTTAGCCACCAAGTGCTTAGCGTAAACCGTCGCTGTTACCGGGTGCTTTTTCACAACCGCATACATCTCCGGCTGCGTGATCGAAGGATCATCCGCTTCGTTATGACCTAGGCGACGGTAACAGACCAAATCAATCATCACGTCTTTTTTAAACTGACGTTGATAGGCAAAAGCCAGCTTCATAACACGACAAGCCGCTTCAGGATCATCACCATTTACATGGAAAATGGGCATATCGACCGTTTTAGCGACATCAGAGCAATAGTGCGATGAACGCGTGTCCCTCGGATCGCTGGTGGTAAAACCCACCTGGTTATTAATCACGATATGCACTGAACCACCAATGCCATAACCACGAAGTTGTGACATATTGATGGTTTCAAACACCACGCCTTGGCCAGCGACAGCCGAGTCGCCGTGAATCATCACAGCTAAATGTTTTTCACGTGCCGTGTCTTTATTGCGAAACTGTTTCGCGCGCACAGCACCTTGCACCACCGGTGCAACAATTTCCAAGTGTGAAGGGTTAAACGCGAGCGCGACATGTATCGGCTTGCCACCTACCACAACATCGGAGGAGTAACCCATATGATATTTCACATCGCCCGTCTTATCCGAACCGATATTTTTACCTTCGAATTCATCAAACAAGTGTTGCGATGATTTACCCAGAATGTTCACCAAAACGTTTAAACGGCCACGGTGTGCCATGCCAATGACCACGCCGTCCAAGGTTGAGCGAGCTCCATCGTGCAGCAACTGATTCAACAAGGGAATTAAGGTATCGCCCCCTTCCAATGAAAAACGTTTTTGGCCGACATATTTCAACGCCAGGTATTTTTCCAAGCCATCAGCTGCGACCAAGTCTTTCAAAATGCGTTTTTGCTCATCCGCAGTAAAAGCCTGCGGGGATTGCTCGAGTTGTTCGCGCAACCAATAACGCTCATCGTTATTGCTGATGTGCTCGTACTCCACACCCACTGAGCCGCAATAAATTGCCTCTAGCGTTTCAATCAAGCTTTTTAAAGTGCTTTCTTTACCGACAACAAAATGCGCTGCAAAAAATGTTTTTGATAAATCAGCGGAGCTTAAGCCATGCGTTTCTAGCGTTAAGGAAGGATGCTCATACGGTGTTTGCAAACCCAATGGGTCAAGCTTAGCTTTCAAATGACCAAAAGCCCTATAGGATTCGATCAAATGCATCACAGCGATTTCTTTTTCAACATCACCGCCGGCAACACTGGCGCGTGGCTTAGGCTTATAGTATTTAAACGTATGGCGAAGCGAATCCATAGACACATCTTTGGGCTTACCATCGGCCAACAAGCCTTCGAAGTATCCACGCCACTCTTCACTCAAAGACTCTGGGTTATGCAAAAAATCTTCGTATAAACCCTCAAGGTAGGTGATATTATCGCCTTCTAGGTAACTATTTTTTCGCTCAGTTTCAAAATCTAAAGCGCTCATTAATTATTATTCTCCAAATTTATTACGTACGTTCCGTAATACCTTCTTTCAACATCGCCGATTTGATTTTACCAATCGCGCGCGTCGGGTTTAAGCCTTTCGGGCAAACATGCACACAGTTCATAATGCCGCGGCAACGGAAGACGCTGAATGGATCGCTTAAATTTTCTAAGCGTTTTGTTGTGGCGTTATCACGCGAATCCGCCAAGAAACGGTAAGCTTGCAACAAGCCTGATGGGCCCACGAATTTATCGGGGTTCCACCAGAACGATGGGCATGAGGCTGAGCAGCAGGCACACAAAATACACTCATACAAACCGTCAAGCTTCGCGCGGTCTTCAGGCGATTGCAGGCGCTCTTTCGCCGGCAAAGGCGCATCATTTTGCAAATACGGCTCGATGCGGTGATATTGACGATAAAATTCATCCATATCCACGACCAAGTCGCGAATCACAGGAAAGCCTGGTAATGGACGCACCACAACGGGCTCTTTAAGCTTCGACAGCGGTGTAATACAAGCCAAACCGTTTTTGCCGTTGATATTCATGCCGTCTGAGCCACACACCCCTTCGCGACAAGAGCGACGTAACGACAAAGTTTGATCTTGCTCTTTGATCATCTCGATAGCCGTCAACAGCATCATATCGCTACCCTTCGGGATATCGAGCTCGTAATCTTGCATGTGCGGTTCTTGATCGGTTTCTGGATTGTAGCGATAAATTCTAAATTTCATAACGTCATCCTATTAATACACGCGCTCTTTTGGCGGGAATGGTTCAACTTTGTGTGGCTTGAAGTTCACTTCACGGTAGCTGATCTTATGATCAAGCACGTGATACACCGTGTGCTTCATCCAATTTTCATCATCACGTTTCGGATAATCTTCACGGCTGTGCGCACCACGACTTTCGGTACGGTTAAGCGCAGACTTCGCTGTGCACAACGCGGTGGCCATCAAGTTATCCATCTCCAAGGCTTCCATACGCGCAGCGTTGAATGACTTGGACTTATCCTGCAGATGCGCCGTTTCCAAACGCTTAGACAAGTCGAGCATTTTTTCCCAGCCTTCTTCAAGGCTAGCTTGCTCACGGAACACGCCAAAGTGATATTGCATGACACTTTGCATTTCTTTGCGCAACTCGTGGAAATCTTCGCCACCTTTTGAATTTTCCCAACGCATGTAACGCGCCATTGATGCGTCAATAATGCTTTCAGAAACATCCGGTGCTGCGCCAGTTTGACCCAAGCTCTCTTCAATATGAATACCGGCTGCACGACCAAAGACCACCAGGTCAAGCAAGGAGTTACTACCCAAACGGTTAGAGCCATGCACAGACACACAAGCACATTCACCCACAGCATACAAACCATTCACGACGGCATCTTTACCCGTATTGGATTGCAACACCTGGCCATGAATATTGGTTGGAATACCGCCCATGATATAGTGACACGTTGGCACCACAGGAATCGGCTCTTTGATCGGATCGACTTGCGCAAACGTCATTGCCAAATCGCGAATACCCGGCAAGCGCTCTTTAATAATGTCTTCACCTAAATGCGTTAAGTTTAATTTAGCGCATTGAACACCATTGATTTCAAAACCACGGCCCTCACGAAGCTCAATAGCTATCGCGCGAGACACGACGTCGCGTGACGCCAAATCTTTCGCATGCGGGGCATAACGCTCCATGAAACGCTCGCCATCTTTATTGATGAGGTAACCACCCTCACCACGGCAACCTTCAGTCACCAACACGCCCGCACCTGCGATACCCGTTGGGTGAAATTGCCAGAATTCCATATCTTGCAAGGGCAAGCCCGCACGCAGCGCCATACCAAAGCCGTCACCCGTGTTAATGTGCGCATTCGTGGTGGATTCAAAAATACGGCCCGCACCACCTGTGGCAAACACGGTCGCGCGCGCGCGAAACATGGCCAACTCGCCCGTTTCGATACACATCGCCATGACACCGGCAATAGAGCCATCATCCAATTTCAATAAATCCAATGCGTACCATTCATTAAAAAAGTGTGTATTGGCTTTAATGTTTTGCTGATACAAGGTGTGTAAAAGAGCATGGCCTGTACGGTCAGCGGCTGCGCAGGTTCGGTGTGCTATACCTTCGCCGTAATTGACTGTCTGACCACCAAAGGCACGTTGGTAAATTTTACCGTTTTTCATGCGTGAAAAGGGCATACCCATATGTTCAAGCTCGATAATCGCCTCAGGTGCGTGTTCACACATGTATTCACAAGCATCTTGATCCGCCAAGTAGTCACTGCCCTTGACCGTGTCATACATGTGCCAACGCCAATCATCTTTATGATCGTTACCCAAAGCCGCCGCAATACCGCCTTGCGCAGACACGGTGTGCGAGCGTGTTGGAAACACTTTAGAGATAACGCCGACTTTTAAACCGGAGCTCGCCATTTGCAGCGCCGCGCGCATACCTGCACCGCCGGCGCCGACAATAATGGCATCGAAATCATAGCTTGCAAACATCAATACTTCCCCAACTCAATTAAAACGACCAGACCATAGGAATATGCCAAACGACTTGAATACCCCAGATCAAATAAAACACCAACGCTAATAATACGATGACTTCGAGCACTTTACGTAACCACAATACCTTCACGTAATCCGTGAAAATGGTCCAAAGACCAATCCAGGCGTGCCACATTAAACACACTAAGAAAATAATGGTGGCGGACTGCACCCAAAATACATGAAACAAATGGCGCCATACACCATACGTTAAGTGCGGGTGTGACGCCAAATATGCGAACATCAAAATGATGTATAACGCCATGTAGACCGCTGTGAGTCTTTGCGCTATCCATTCACGTAAACCTTTTGTACCACTCATACTATCGCCCTTACCAAATCACGTTGTCAAAACCGATCAGGATGTAAATCCCAAGAAAAATAATCACCGCCCAGGTGAACACCATCACAAACCATGCGCCTAAGCGACCACCACGCAGTGTGTCACCAATGTGGCAATCCATGAGTAAGTGACGAATACCCGCCACTAAGTGGTAAAACAAGGCTGACATAAACACCCAAACCACAAAGCGCAAAATAAAATAACTCATGTAGTGAGATAAAACAGCGAAGTGTTGCTCGGAGGATAAGGAATACCACAACAGCCACAATACATAGGGAATAAACAAAAACAACAAAAGCCCTGTGGCACGGTGCAAGATGGATGTCATTGCCGTGATCGGGAACTTCATACTGATAATATTTAAGTTAACGGGTCGATTTTTACTCACGATTACCTCTCGACGTTTAAATATGCGCGCAAGTATTATATACAGACGACGCGAACATGCAAACTCTAGCATCCTGACAAAGCCATTGAAAAGCAAAGATAATCCCATCACCGGATGCCAAATTTTGCTTGAGCCATTGTTCTGGAAAGTTGGCCAATTTTTGTGTTACTCTACGGCCGCTATGGTTGACTTAATGGCGTGCTTCGCGCCCTCGCACGTCGCCGTGAAGAAAATCCTAATCCCAGCCCCAAAGGCGTCTAAATAATAAACAAACTTAAGTCGCAAATTAGAGCGCACCCTAGACAAGCTTGATTAAAATGGTTATTTTTCAGCGACTCGTGGGCAAACTTGCGCTACAATATGCCCCATATAATTTTGGATAACAACGGAGCCAGTATGTCGACAGATAAAGCCACACTGAGGTTTAATGACAACACCATCGAACTAGCCGTGCAAACTCCCACATTGGGCAAGCAAGTCGCTGATATCTCAGCCTTAGGTAAATCAGGGCTGTACACCTTTGACCCAGGCTTTATGTCCACAGCCTCTTGCGAATCCAAAATCACCTACATCGACGGCGAAGCCGGCCAGTTGCTTTATCGCGGCTACCCTATCGAGCAGCTTGCTGAACAGTCCACCTTCATGGAAGTCTGTTATTTGCTGCTACACAGTGAACTGCCAAGTGCTTCTGAACTCTCAGCTTTTGAAGAAGCCATTAAATCACACACGGCAATTGAACCCGTCGTGGAAAGCGTCATTAAAGCGTTTGCACAAGATGCGCACCCCATGGCGATGATGATGGCCGCCAGCAGTGCCTTGGCCGCCCTCTACCCCATCGACATCAGTGATGAAAAAGCCCGCATTGAAACTGTCATGCGCCTGATTGCACAAGCACCGGTGATGGTGGCCCTTTGCAAACGTCACAATGCCGGCGAAGCATTTTTAGCGCCGCGCAGAGATTTAAGCTACAGCGAAAACTTCCTCTACATGCTCAATGCTGAAAAAGAAGGTGACGCGCCCAATGCGACAATCGCCAAAGCCCTCGACAGAATTTTCGTTCTACATGCCGATCACGAGCAAAACGCCTCAACATCGACTGTACGCTTGGTCGGCTCGACTGACACACAAGCCTGTGCAGCCTATGCCGCAGGCATCGGTGCTTTATGGGGACCATCACACGGTGGTGCTAACGAAGCGGCATTAAACATGCTGATTGAAATCGGTGATGAAGAAAACATCGAGAAATATATTGCCAAAGCGAAAGATAAAAGCGACCCCTTCAAACTCATGGGCTTTGGGCACCGTGTGTATAAAAACTTCGACCCACGCGCCAAAATCATGCGTGAAACTTGCCATGAAGTGCTAGACGAAGTGGGGGTTAAAGACTCACCGCTATTCAAAGTGGCCATGAAACTTCAAGATATCGCTCTAGAAGACGAATACTTTGTATCACGCAAACTTTACCCGAACGTGGATTTCTACTCTGGTATCACACAGCGCGCTATCGGCATCCCAAGCAATCTTTTCACGAATATTTTCGTGTTGGGCCGCACGCCAGGTTGGATGTCGCACTGGCATGAAATGCTGTCTGCGCCGTATAAAATTGGCCGCCCACGCCAGCTTTACACAGGTAGCGACAAGCGTAACTACGTCGACTTGTCGTCACGCTAAAAACTTAAGCCCATAAAAAAGCCCGTCAATGACGGGCTTTTTTATATCTGCTGATTCTATTAAGAAAGCGTATTTTTGCCTGCAGCAGAACCACCGCCAAACATAAACACCACACCTAAGTTGGCGCCAAAGTCAGCGCGGCCAGAGCCTGTGACCGTGTAAAGATACTGCGCACCACCTTGTAAGCCGATGTTTTGCGTGAAGAAATACGCAAGACCGGCATTGGCATGCAAGTTCGTTTGCGTTTTCACTTCACTGCCCAAAACTTGGTTAAAATGCTGTACACCAACACCACCGCCAACATAGGGCTGAAGCGCAGCAGCATACGGACCAAAGTAATAATTGCCGTCGATGGCGTATTGCATCACAGAGACATCATCGAACGGTGAAATCCTTTGCTTAGTGCGGTTACCGGCCACACTCGCATTCACCAATAAGTGATTGCTGACAGCATAACCCACAGACGCGCCAACACCACCTTGGTTTTTCAAATGACGCTTACTGGCATACCAGGTGTAATTCGCAAACGGCGACAACACAAATGCACCCTCGCGCAATGCGGCATGCGCCGTCGAGGCCAAGCCCAAAGCGCCAGCCATAGCGCCCATTAATACTAGATTCGCTTTTTTCATACCCTTTCCTCTTTTACATGTGTTTGATGATGGCATCACCAAACTCAGAACATTTCAATAATTTCGCACCCGTCATCAAGCGCTCAAAGTCATAGGTCACTTCTTTTTGAGAAATCGCCCCTTCCATGCCTTTGATCACCAAGTCAGCGGCCTCAAACCAGCCCATATGACGCAACATCATTTCAGCCGACAAAATCAAAGAACCTGGGTTCACTTTGTCTTGACCCGCATACTTAGGTGCTGTGCCATGCGTGGCTTCAAAAAACGCAACCTCATCGCTTAAGTTTGCACCCGGCGCGATACCAATACCGCCGACTTGAGCCGCCAAAGCATCAGAGACATAGTCACCGTTTAAGTTCAGTGTGGCAATGACAGAGTACTCTGCCGGACGCAATAAGATCTGCTGCAAAAAGGCATCAGCAATTACGTCTTTGATAATAATGTCTTTACCTGTCTTTGGGTTCTTGAATGAGTACCAAGGTCCACCATCCACCTCTGTGGCACCAAATTCAGTTTTAGCCATTTCATAGCCCCAATCACGAAACGCACCTTCGGTGAACTTCATGATGTTACCTTTGTGAACCAAGGTCACAGAATCACGGTCGTTATCGATCGCGTATTGAATCGCGGCTTTCACCAAACGTGAGGTACCGGCTTTAGACACCGGCTTAATGCCAATACCGCAATGCTCAGGGAAACGAATTTTCTTCACACCCATTTCGTTTTGCAAAAAGTTAATCACTTTTCTCGCGCCTTCAGAATCCGCTTCCCACTCAATACCGGCGTAGATGTCTTCCGAGTTTTCACGAAAGATCACCATATTCGTTTTTTCTGGCGCTTTTACCGGGCTAGGCACACCTTGGAAATAACGCACAGGGCGCAAGCAAACGTATAAATCCAACACTTGGCGCAAGCTCACATTTAAAGAGCGAATACCGCCACCGACCGGTGTCGTTAAGGGGCCTTTGATCGCCACTTTATACTCACGCACCGCATCGAATGTTTCTTCAGGTAGCCAAGTGTTATCGCCATAAACGTTAACCGCTTTTTCACCCGCGTAGATTTCCATCCACGTGATTTTCTTCTCCCCGTTATAGGCTTTTTCAACCGCGGCATCGATGACTTTCTTCATGACGGGCATAATGTCTGCGCCAATGCCATCGCCTTCAATAAATGGAATAACCGGGTTATTCGGCACGTTGACGTGACCGTTTTCAATGGTGATTTTTTGACCTTCGTTTGGTACTTGGATTTTATCGTAACTCATGCGACTCCCCTTATTTGCTCTGGCGCTACTATACGCGGTCGATCTGGCTTTGGCAATCTAGCGGCTGTTAACAAAGGTTTGGCTTGCACAAAAGACGTTGCATTAGGGCGAAGATGACAGCTCGCGAAGATTCCGCCATAATCGCGCCATGAATAAACCAGTCTCACAAACCCGCGTGATTGTCGGCATGTCCGGCGGCGTGGATTCTTCCGTCACCGCCCTGCTGCTCAAACAACAAGGCTATCAGGTCGAAGGCCTGTTCATGAAAAACTGGGAAGAAGAACCCGGCCAAGAAAATAACTGTCACGCAGAGCAAGACCTACTCGATGCGCAAGCGGTCGCCATGAAACTTGGGATTCGATTGCACACCGTCAACTTCGCACAAGCCTATTGGGACCGTGTGTTCACGTATTTTTTGGAAGAATACGAAGCCGGTCGGACACCCAACCCCGATATTTTGTGCAACAAAGAAATTAAATTTAAAGCGTTTTTAGATTACGCCTTAGAACTCGGCGCCGATTACATTGCGACAGGACACTATGTTCAGCGCTCTGAAAATAACGGTGTTTTTTGGCTAGAAAAAGGCTTAGATGGAAACAAAGACCAAAGTTATTTTCTTTATCGCATCACACAACGCGCACTGAAGCACAGCTTGTTTCCCGTTGGCAGTTTGGAAAAACCGGCTGTGCGTGCTCTCGCCAAAGAACACGGCTTTCGCAATCACGCCAAAAAAGACTCCACAGGCATCTGCTTTATTGGCGAGCGACGGTTTCGGGATTTTTTGCAACGCTATTTACCGGCGCAACCCGGCGAGATTCAAACCGAACACGGCGATGTGATCGGCGAGCATCAAGGCTTGATGTATTACACGATGGGCCAACGCCAGGGTCTTGGCATTGGCGGCACCAAGCATGGTGATGAATCGCCTTGGTATGTGGCGAAAAAAGATTTAGAACACAATCTACTGATCGTAGTACAAGGGCACGATCATCCCCTGCTTCATCAAAAAAGCCTTCGTGCAAACCAAGTACACTGGATCAGCGAAACACCCTCTTTCCCTCTACAATGCACCGCCAAAACACGCTACCGCCAGGCGGATCAGGTCTGCACGGTGTACGCTGAAAATCCCGAGGAACTCAGGGTCGAATTTGAACAATCGCAGCGAGCGATCACACCCGGACAATCTGTCGTATTTTATGCGCATGATCGCTGCTTAGGCGGCGCCGTTATACTGTAAGCAAGGACACCAAAGAATAAGCCGATAAGCGCTCTCTTCCAGCCAAGTCTTTTAGCTCAATCACCGTAGCCAGGGCCGCAACTTTCGCACCTTGCGATTCCACCAATTCACACGAAGCCAATAAGGTGCCGCCCGTGGCCAGCAAATCATCCATAATCAGTACATTGTCACCGGCTTTTAAGGTGTTTTTTTGAATTTGCAAAGTCGCTTCGCCGTACTCCAAGCTGTAGCTGGACGAAGCCACAGACCCAGGCAATTTCCCCGCCTTTCTCACGAGCACCATAGGCTTGGCCCACGCTTCGGCCAGCAAGGTGGATAACACAAAGCCACGCGCATCGATACCGACAATCACATCAATCGCACTCATATCTAACACTTCTGCAAAAGATTCACGCAATAAAGCTCGACCCTTTGGGCTTTCGTATAACGGCATAATATCGCGGAACAAAATACCGGGCTTTGGAAAGTCGGGGTAATTTTTGATGTATGAAAGTAGCACCTCAGAGGACATCAATGTTGATCCTTTTGATGAAAACTTTTTATCGCTTGCGTAGCAGAAAATACATTACGCTGAGACTGCATCACATTGTGATTAAGTGCGACCGCTTGCTTTTCCATCGGCGTTTTGGGTGCAGGCAATAGACTGGCCTGGTTCTCCGGCAAGCTTTCCATGGCTGTCTGCATCATGGTTTGAAAGGCTTGCTGCTGCTGACGCATCATTTGATCAATCTCACGCTGGGTGGTCATAAACTGCTGGTTCATTTGCGTCTGTTGTGCTTGCGCAGCACGATAGAGCTTTTGCGCCTTTTCGCCCTTCACACGCCGCCCGTTTTCATACACCACCAAACTTTCAGGCTGGCCGTGTTGCTGCACTCGCGTCACCGTGATGGTCTTGACCACGGGCCGCATCGCCTTTTGCTTCAACGCCTGATATTGCTTTAAGTTTACCCATCCAACCTGACCATTGTGCGTATTGCCCACCTTGAGCCAATCCCCTTTTTCATAAATCGGGACGATAGGTGCATCCAAAGCAATGTGTGAGACAATCTTAGAATGCAGGCTCTTGTTTTGATACAGCGGCACACCTGGGGTTGCCGACAAGGCCAAAGCACTCAGCATAAACATCATTAAGCTTGCAGTTAAACGTTTCATCTTCTCTCTCCGTGTTCGATAGCCCTTGGGATTGTAGCGTGTCACACTCCAAACTTTCAAGTGTCTCAAAAACAGGCACACGGCTGTCCCATTAAAATTCCTGCATTAAAATAGCGCTAAGAGTATTTTCACCCCAGCCAGCTTTCTTTTGCAGTCCTTTTAAGCTCATATCTTTGCGAAATTGGGATTTTGCACCTCTTAATAAGTTTAAAACGATATGCCGTATCATCGCCATATTCTCTGGGGCATGGTCT
>PCWT01000037.1 GCA_002796245.1 Gammaproteobacteria bacterium CG11_big_fil_rev_8_21_14_0_20_46_22
TACCTCCTGTGGATAGTTGGTCCGTGAGAGAAGCTGGATTGAGGTGCTTGCGATCTTTTGAGCAGGGGTCATACGGTTCATCTTGTAGCCACCATGCCGGCGTTGATAGTTGTAGTGGTGAAGCCAAAGATTGAGTTTGTACTGCATTGATGCTTTTGGATCAAAGAACGAACATTGCGGCCAGAAGAATTCTCGTTTGAGTGTTTTGTGAAAACGCTCGATCTTGCCGTTCTTTTCCGGTGAATACGGCGGGTTCGTGATAACCGATATACCAAGCGTTTCACAGTAGTTCTTGAAACGTTTGCCGTAGCGGTTGTCGACACGGATAGCGGAAATGCGAAACGGAGCGCGTTTGACCAAGTCTGTCACAAAGGCGATAGCACTTTTGTCGTCTTCATGTTCGTAAATCCAGGAAAAGACCCATCGGGAACAGTCATCGATTGCTGAGAACACGGCAATGTCTCGTTCCCGGCCAAACGGATATGACGCATCCATCTGCAGCTCTTTGCCTGGTTTGTCCAGCGCGTACAGTGTTGGATCTTGCTTGAACCGTTTGTACCGCTTTGTGTAGCGGATAGCTCGTCGTTTCAGGATACGCCAAACTGTGCTGCCGTCCATACGAATGCCGTAGTCATCCAGAAGTTTTTCCGAAAGCGGTACCGGACCGAGGTTTGGGTAACGCACACCCAAAGCACAGACGAGGTCTTCGACCTCGTGGTCCGTCCGGTTGTGAATCACCGTCCCTTTCTTCGGTCCCGGTGTCTTGGGCAGCAGTGCGTCAAATCCGTGCTCCTCGTAATTCTTTTTAAGTCGGGATACCGCATTTTCGTGCATGTCGAGCGCTTTGGCGGCTTGCTTTCTTGTGAGCTGGTGGACGATATACAATTCGAGTATGGCTTGTGTGCGCATAGCGAGTTCGTGTGCTGTCGATCGAGTGCGTCTGTTTGGCATATGGGTGGGCTAGGTTAGGAAGCCACCAATATACCCGAGAACGCGGAGAATGTAACCCTAATTGCTGCA
>PCWT01000038.1 GCA_002796245.1 Gammaproteobacteria bacterium CG11_big_fil_rev_8_21_14_0_20_46_22
AAACCAAGGTAGCGATCAGCAATATAGCCACCGAGAATCGAAATAGCCCAGCTCAGAGAAGCATATACCCCAAAAATGCCATAGGCTTCAGCAACCGTCTATTTCCCTAATATCAATTGAAAAAGTTAGGCATCGGCCAAAGCCGCCAATAGATCTGCTTGATGCTCCTGCCCCAAAGTATCAATCACCAAACCCAAATTACCTTCCATAATTTCATCGAGCTTATACAAAGTTAAATTAATGCGATGATCCGTCACCCGACCTTGCGGGTAATTATAGGTGCGAATACGTTCCGAGCGATCACCACTGCCAACAAGGTTACGGCGCTGAGTCGCCTCAGCTTGTGCTTGTTTTTCTTGTTCGGCGCTTAATAATTTCGCCTGCAATAAACTCATGGCACGCGCGCGGTTTTTATGTTGTGAGCGCTCATCTTGGCATTCAACCACCACACCCGTTGGGATATGCGTGATACGAATCGCAGAATCGGTTTTATTCACGTGCTGACCACCTGCGCCGGACGCACGAAACGTATCAATACGCAAATCTGCCGGATTAATATCGATCTCTTCGATTTCATCGGCTTCTGGCATGATCGCAACCGTACAAGCAGAGGTATGAATGCGCCCTTGCGATTCTGTTTCTGGCACACGTTGCACACGGTGCGCACCCGATTCAAATTTTAATTTTGAGTACACGCCGTGGCCAATAATACGGCCAATGATTTCTTTATAGCCGCCGTGCTCACCTTCGCTTTGACTGACAATTTCCACCTGCCATCTTTGACTCTCAGCATAGCGCGAATACATGCGAAATAAGTCGCCTGAAAAGATCGCCGCCTCATCACCGCCCGTACCCGCGCGCACCTCTAGGAATACGTTTTTCTCGTCGTTTGGGTCTTTAGGCAACATCAAAATCTGTAGTTCATGCTCTAAGCGTTCAACGGCTTCCTCAGCGATTTTCTTCTCTTCTTTGGCCATCTCGCGCATATCAGGATCGCTGTCTTTTAGCAAAACCTCACTCTCTTCAAGGCTAGACTCAGCGTGTGTATACGCTTGGTACGTTTTTACCACCGGCTCGATCTGTGCATATTCCTTAGAAAGATCACGAAACTTGGTTTGATTGCCAATGGTTTCTGGATCAGACAAAAGTGCACTGATCTCTTCAAAGCGATCGCACAAGGCGACGAGTTTTTGTCGAATAGAGTCTTTCATGGTGTTTCACTAATGTTGTTTAAAGAGGGCCTGAACAAAGTCACGCAAATCGGGTTGATCCAGCTGATCAGCATAGCGCATCAAGAGACTAGGCTCGTGCAATAATTTATTCGTGATGCTGCGAGATAAATAATCTAATACTTCATCAATATTCGCGCCAGAGTCGATCATACGGCGGCATTTTTTTAATTCATTTTCACGCAAGGTTGAAGCTTTCGCATACAACGCTTTGAGCAAAGGGCCAGTATCATCACCATCCAAACTGCGAATAAATTTCGCGGCTTCGCGCGTGATTAAGGTTTCCACTTTGGCCAAGGTGTGCTCGCGCATCGAAACATTATTTTCAGCTTCTTCACGCAAATCATCCACGCTTAACACAGTCACAACCTCAAGCTCGGCCACTTCAGGCTCGACATCGCGCGGCATAGCCATATCAATAAACACCATGGATTTATAATTACGCTGCTCCAGCGCAGACTCCACAGCCCCCTTGCCGATAACCGGCACTTGGCTAGCTGTTGCGCTCATCACCACATCCACGAAGGGAAGCGCATCATGAATTTGAGCCAAGGTAATTGTTTGCGCATTGCATAAACTGGCGATGTCTTTAGCAGCCTCTTGATTACGTGCAGCAATAACAATAGAAGCAAAATTCATGCGAGCGATGTATTGCGCCATGAGCTTACTGGTCTCACCGCTGCCGACAATCATTACGGATGGCGAACTGATATTTCCAACCAACTCTTTCGCGCGCTTGCTGGCAATAGAGGCCACAGAAACTGGACACATGCCCAAGCGGGTGCTTTCACGAATCGATTTAGCCACACTGTTCACACATAACATCAAGCGATGAAAACTTCCACCCAACACGCCGTGCATTTCAGAAAAGTCAAAGGCGCGCTTAAGCTGACCAAAAATTTCGGTCTCACCCACCACCATCGAATCCATGCCTGAGGCCACGCGCATCATGTGCTCCACCGCCATCTGGCCTTGGTATTCGTAATAGACGTTATTCAAAGTATCCAAATCGACACCGCTGTGCGACTGTAGCAAAAACAAAATTTCACGCGCTTGATTAGAATCACTGTAAATTTCTGTGCGATTGCACGTGACCAATATGACCACCTGACTCGCCGTGGTTTGGGCAATAATGTCGGCCATGAAAGCTTGCTGACGAGCATGATCGAGCGCACAATGCTCGCGAATCTCAATCGGCGCCGTTTTAAAGTTTAAACCGCAAACAGATATCTTGCTCATAGGCCTGATGGTGTTAAAAAGTGGGCACAGTTTATCAAAATTTGACCCTGTCAGCCAAACAAATTACCATCGCTGCATTGCCAATAATGATGATCTTAAAGATGCGCCTGACACAATTTGCCAAAATCAGCCTGCTTTGCATTTTACTCGGTGCGTGTGCCGTCATGAGCCAAGCCCCTTTAAACCAAAATCTGTCTTGGACTCAACGCCAAGCACAACTGAAATCCATCGCCCACTGGACCATCCACGGCTCGCTGGCCCTGGCCACCACGCAAAAAGCCTTCAACGCCAGCGTGGTTTGGCAACAAACCGCGATGAACCGTTACACCCTGCACCTCTTTGGCCCACTGGGCCTGGGCGCTGTGAATGTTAGCCGTGATGCCAAAGGGGTAACCATCGTCACTAGCGAGAAACAACCTATCCACGGCCAAAATACCGAAAGCTTATTACAGCAAGAGCTAGGCTGGAGCTTACCGATTCATAATTTCTATTACTGGGTACGCGGCTTGCCAGCACCCGGCTCGCACGCGACAAAACATTTTGATCAGTATCATCACTTAAGCTCACTGAGCACACGTCAATGGCGCGTGGATTATTTATCCTATATGAATGTGAACGGTGTGGACTTGCCGCATAAAATACGCTTCACCTCACCGTTTACCCGCGCGGTACTGGTGATTTCAGATTGGAAACTTTAAAACTTTAGGCAATATCAGGGTAAAGCTGTATCACGCAATCCGATAAAGGCTTGGCGGCACAAAGTAAAACATAACCGTCCTTGATTTCTTCATTATCAATCGCGTAAAGCTCGGTATCACCGTAAGTCACCCGACCTTCGACTAACAAGGATTTACAGGTGCCGCAGCTAGCCATCTGGCAGTTATAAGGTAAATCTAAACGCTCACGCAGGCCCGCATCTAAAATCGTCTCATCATCATTGACGGTTAATGTGATATCGTCCGGTAAAAACATCACAGTGTACATGTTTATACTCTCTCTAAGTAAAATTCGACGGTTTCGCGCAAACCCGCTTCAAAACGGATGTTGGCTTTCCAGGCGAGCTCACGCTCAATTTTTTCACCATTGATTGCATAGCGCCAATCATGACCCGCACGGTCTTGTACAAAACTGATCAGGCGCTCATGCGGTGCGCCCTCGGGGCGCAGCTCATCCATGATCGCACAAATCATTTTCACGATCGCAAGATTGTTTTGTTCGTTATCCGAGCCGATGTTGTACACACTGCCTACCTGCGCTGTTTGAATAATGGTATCGATCGCTTCGCAGTGATCTTTCACATGCAGCCAATCACGAATATTGGAACCATCGCCGTACACAGGGATCGGCTCGCCTTTCGCACAGCTTCGAATAATCGTCGGGATTAATTTTTCCGCATGTTGATACGAGCCGTAGTTGTTCGAGCAGTTTGATGTGGTGACAGGCAAACCGTAGGTGTGTTGGTAGGCGCGCACCAAATGATCTGAGCCGGCCTTACTTGCTGAATAGGGGGAATTCGGTTCATAGCGATGCACTTCAGTAAACGCAGGCTCATCTTTTTTCAGTGTGCCATACACTTCATCGGTTGAGATGTGATGAAAACGACACCGTGCTTCATCCCATTTTTTTTCACCCAACCAAAACAAACGCGCTTCTTCGAGTAAAGAAAAGGTGCCGACCAAATTGGTTTGTATAAAAGCAGCAGGCCCGCTGATCGAGCGATCCACATGCGATTCGGCCGCAAAATGCACGAGGGTATCGATACCGTGCTCTCGCAAAAGGCTGGCAATGGCTTTGCCATCACAAATATCTGTGTGAGAAAAATGATAGCGATCATCGGCCGCGCAATCAGCCACATTCTCCAGCGAACCTGCATACGTCAACGCATCCACATTCACCACACATTCAACACTCGGCTTTGAGAGCAGCAAGCGCACAAAGTGCGAACCGATAAAACCGGCACCCCCCGTCACTAAATAACGTTTACCCGTATACATAATTATTCTCCGCATCCGAAAGCCCTGGCGCATGACGGTCTTTATCGGCCATCACAAAATCGCCTTTGGGCAAATCAATCCCAAGTGCGGGATCAAAAAAAGAAATCGTGCGCTCAAGTGAGGGCGTATACAGATCGGTAGTTTTGTATAAAAACGCGCTGTGATCTTCAAGCGTTAAGAAACCATGGGCAAAACCTGCTGGCACCCAGAGCATATTGTGACGTTCGGCATCTAAGCGCTGTGAAACAACCCGACCAAAGGTGGGCGAGCCTTTTCGTATATCAACCACATAGTCCATCACCGCACCACTGACCACGCGCAACAGTTTGCCTTGGGCATGCGGATTGAGCTGATAATGCAGGCCACGCAAAATACCTTTTTGCGACAGCGAATGATTATCTTGGACAAAATCAACAGTAATGCCCGCTTCATAAAAAGCTTCGTGATGGTAGGTTTCCATAAAAAAACCGCGCGCATCAGGAAATACTTTAGGTTCAATAAGCACAACATCAGGAATCGACAAAGGTGTAAATTTAAACGGCATGGGCTTTTTTCAACTCCGTCATGATTTCTTTCAAGCTTAACTGCCAAGCTTTGGGCTCAATACCCAAGGCTTGCCAGGTCGCTTGCTTATCTAAGACCACAGAGTGCGGTCGTTTTGCCGGCATAGTAAACGCTTGTGAGCTCACCGGCAACAACTCAATAGGCTGGCTTAATAACCCCATGCTCAAAGCATATTCATGAATCATCACCGCGAAATCATAACGGCTGGCCACACCGGCATCAGTGATATGCTGCAGGCCACAAACTTCCGGGCACTCAATCGCTCGCTCTATCGCCAATGCCAAACTTGCCGTAGCCGTCGGTGAGCCAATTTGATCATCCACAATCGTTAAGCGGGTTTTGGTTTTCATAAGCTCAAGCATGTTGGTCACAAAGTTGCCTGGGTTAGGCGAATACACCCACGCCGTTCGAATCACTAAGTGTGAAGGACTAACATCAAGCACGGCCCGCTCGCCTTGAGCCTTGCTTTGACCGTACACACTGATGGGATCGGGTTGATCGTTTAAACTGTAGAGCGCCTTTTGACCTGAAAAAACAAAATCCGTGGAAACATGTATTAATCGTGCGCCACAATCTGTCGCACATCGCGCTAAGATGCCAGGGGCTCGGCCATTCACCCACATGGCAGAGTCAACATCACTTTCGGCCTGATCGACCAAATTATACGCTGCCGTGTTAATCACCATGGTCGGCTTTTCATGTTCAAAAACGGCTTTAACGGCGAGCTCATCAGTAATATCCAGAGCTTCTCGGGTCAGCAGCAGCAAATCATAACGACTCGATAGCCGCGCTTTGAGCGCTTTGGCGAGCTGGCCATTCGCCCCTGTGATTAGAATCTTCATCGCCTTACAAATATCCTATTCATTTTGCCAGTCAGTCTATCATGCCTTATACTGCTACCTCAATTAACGAGCCAAAACTTCCACGGAAAAGCCATGCACAATCAACCCGACGTTAGCGTCATTATTGTCAACTACAACACGGCAGATTTGATCACGCGTTGCTTAGACGATTTGCACAAGCAAGTGGGAGTGACATTTGAGATCATCGTGGTCGACAATGCCAGCGCTGATAATAGTTGTGAGCGTATCAGGAGCTACCTCAGCGATAAGCTCAAGCTTATCGAAAGCCAAGAAAACTTAGGCTTTAATCGCGGCAATAATTTAGCCGCAAAATCAGCCGCGGGCGATTATCGTCGCGACAAATGAGTTCTTAGAGCAGAATACACAAGCCTAGCAGAGCTTTACACCCGGCCAGATTGAATGATAAGCTTTTTTCAAATACCGAGAGACTTTGCAATGAAAAAAGCTTTATTCTTCGCTTTAATAATTTTAACAGGCAGCGCCTTTGCGTTGAACCAAGTCAGCGTTCAGTTAACGCGCTTAGCCTCAAGCTTTTCATCAGACATCAACGCATTTCAACACTTCCAGCCGCCGGTCTATCGCGAGGGTTATTATGCGTTTATCGGCAGCGATCATGGTGCGACTAGTCTCGGGATTTTTTCCAACATTAACGGCAATATGCAAGACATCGCCACCGATCAAACCCACTTGCCTGGTGGTGCGGGGCAATTTGTGAATTTTGGCGGCCTAGACAATCAAGGTCGTCAATTATTAAGTATCAATAAACACTCCCTGGCCTTTGAGGGCAATGGGCGCTTTGGACAAACTGGCTTGTATCTCTACAGCCAAGGCCAGCTTGCCCTTATTGCTAATGAAAAAACCCCTGTCCCTAATAGTGCAGGCACGTTCAATGCTTTTATGGATCCAGGCTTAATGCTCGACAAGAGCGTCGGCTTTATTGCGCAAAACAGTGATAACACACAGGGCATCTATCTTGCCAACCCACAAGGGCTATTGCATAAGCTTGTCAACACGCAAACCACTATGCCGCACAGCCAAAGCCAATTTGAGCAATTCAGCCACCTTGAATTTTCTCGGGTGAGTACAGCCAAAGACACCGACTTTGCGTTTGTGGGCAAAGGCGCCGGCAAAGAAATCGGTGTTTATCGCGACATGAACGGCAAGATCACGCTAATTGCCAATGAAAATACACAGCTACCCGATGGCGGCACAGGGTTCTTCACGGGCTTTGGTGATTTGGCTTATGATGCAAACACACAAGGGGTGGCATTTATTGGCAATGGGATTTTGGGTCAAACCGGTTTGTATTATAACGACGGCAAACAAACAGTAATGCTCGCCAATCACGAAACTTTTATCCCTCAAGGCATCGGGCATTTCATTGCTTTCTCACACGTCATCGCCACCGATCACCTCATCGTCTTTCATGGCGATGGCCACAATGGACAAAAAGGCGTGTATGTTTACACCAGCAAGAATGGTGGCATTTATAAAATACTGAGCACAGGCGATACGGCTGATGGCAAAAAAATCAAGAATGTGATGATCGCCAATGAATCGATGACAGACACCAACCTTGCGCTACTCGTTATTTTTGAGAACGGCAAAGAAGCACTTTATGTCGCAAGCTTAACGTTGCCTGCGATTGAAGCGATTCCGAACTTGTCGCAAAATGGATAAGATTTTTGGGTAGCCTGTATATGGACTCACCCCCATTGTAAAGGATAAAAAACACTCGAGCACAATAAGGTAAAGATTGCATCTGTATATCCGGCATCTGA
>PCWT01000039.1:0-14195 GCA_002796245.1 Gammaproteobacteria bacterium CG11_big_fil_rev_8_21_14_0_20_46_22
TCGTGTTAGGTGATCTGAAAACTATCGACTTTTTTGCAAGGACGCAAGGACTTTTATACCACTTGCTTTTAATACAACGGGTTTAGCGAATACTTACTTGATAAAATGATAACTCATTGAAAAATAGTGATTATTCAACGGGCCATTTTGTTAACAACCAGCCCTCTAAAATGAAGCAGCGGACTCATAATCCGTTGGCCCCAGGTTCAAATCCTGGTGGGCCCATATTTTTACAAAAGCAGAAAATAACGCTTATTTTTTCGACTGATAAACTTGCTGAAATTGATTTAAAAAATCAAATAAATACTTATTGATCACAGCATAATCATGCTGCTTTATGATGTCTGCACCTTGAATATAATCCGACTCTGCGTCTAAATCTTGTGCGCAACACTGAAGCATAGCCTCAATAGATTCGCGCGTGAACTCAAAATGACACTGAAAAGCATAAGCGTTAGGCGCATAACGAATAATTTGTCGTGGACAACCGGCGCTCTTGGCCAGCACTTTCGCATCCACTGTTAAACCCGGCATATCACCATGCCAATGCCCAACCGGAAATTGTTTTGGGAACTGTGAAAAAATAGGGTCATCGGCAGCATCGGCTGTTAGGCTGATATCAAATACACCCATTTCACGATGCGGACTATGTTCAAATCGCGCACCGAGCGCCTCACCCATCAACTGCGCACCAAGACAAACACCCAACACCAATTTACCAGCATCAATCGCTGCTTTAATTAACGCTTGTTCTTTTTGACTATCAAAATGTACACATTCATCTCTGGTTGTCGCGGGCGACTGTGGACCGCCTAAGATAATCAAGAAATCGAAGTCACTGCACTTTGTTGGCAGCGTGTCTCCCTCATCTAAACGGGTATAACTGATTTCGTGATGCTGATCATTAGCCCATTTCTCAATCGCGCCTGGGCTTTCAAAATATTCATGTATAATAATATGCAACTTCATCATTCAACTCCTCTATTAAGCAACATCATTCACCAGGGCTGTGAGTACATGATCTCGCCAGGCGCCATCAAGGTAGAGATAAGCTTTCGCAAATCCTTCTTTCTCAAAACCGAGATTGCTGAGCACCGCTTCAGAACGCTTATTCTCAGGACGATAATTCGCCATTAAGCGATGCAACTTTTGCTCTTCGAACACAAAGGCAATCACTGCGCGCAAAGCCTCTGACATATTAAGAACCTTTTTAGTTTTTTATATAAAATCATAATTTACTCCCACAAAACCCCAATAGGCGCTGCAACAAGATTTTCTTCAAATACGTGTGAATGATCCCTATCGTATGAAAGAATACCTGCCACAAAACCTTTAGCTGTTCTTTTTTTCTAGCTCTGAAGCACCCAACCAATAACAAAATAAAGGGGCCGGGATTCTAAGAACCCTTGTCTGAGGCGCTATCTTTTGCTCCAATAATCCAAAGTCCGACATTGTTTTTGTTACAACATAAGCTAACTCAACATTTTTTTCTTGGCAAAACTCCAGCAGTCCTCGACAGTCTCGAATGTCTGCTTTTTTTTCTTGTTTAATTTCAAATGGAATATATTTCCCACCCTGCTCAGCTATGACATCAACCTCATGTTTCTTTTTTCCCAGCCAATAGGTAAGTCTCGCCGTATTAGGATAATGGGCATATAAATGTTTAAATGCTGTCGTTTCTATCGCCAAACCATATTCTTTAGAATCTTCTAAAAAACTTTTTCCTTTTAGAAAGACAGCCGGCGCAATAGCGGCATCTGCAAGGTAAACTTTTTCCTTACCGCGCAAAACTTCTTTACCATAACCAAAGCGAGATAATCGATAAATCAAGTGTGTGGCTTCAAGTAGTTCAATGAACTTTTTAGCTGTTGGTTTTTTTACGCCAAGATTTCCCGTTAAAGTTTCCATGTTTAATTGACCACCATCGTGCATACACAAATATAGAAAAGTTTGCTCTAACTCTTGAATTCGGCGAACACCAAATAACGCTGTCATGTCACGTTTTAAAACTTTATCAACGATATCTTCTCGCAAAAGTGATTGAGCACGTGTAATACTTGAAACCTTTGCCGTTTGTGGAAAACCGCCGCGCGCAAGATACTCATTAAAGTGTGCCGTATAAGGTATAGCAAGCGCTGATATTTTTGAGAACTGCGATGAAGTCCAGTCAAACATTTGCTCTAATGAATTAATATCCGGCAGCTTAGGAAGCTCTTTTGGAGCACTTTCGGTCAGAAGTTTAAAAACATTAGAAAGCACCTTATCTTTTCCCTCCATGCTTATCTCTTTTTTTATTTTATCTGATATATCTGAAATAACTGGGTGTTCGAAATTTTTACCCAATAAGTTAAAGTTAATACTTTTTGGTCGTTCCACCTCCTTTAACTGCAAATACTCATAAAATGACAGCGTTGCTATCCGAATCGCATGAGTCCGCCCTACATTTGACTCTATTTCAGCATCGATCAAGGGTAAAGCTGAACCTGTAAACGTCATTCTTCGTTTGCCAAAATCTACTTGATGCTTAATCCACGTTCCCCAGTTAGGCATAAATTGCGCTTCATCCAAAAACAAATATTCCGCACCAGCAGAAACAACTTCTTTTTCTCGCCATGCCTCCAACACAGCCTCTATTCCCGCCAACTTTATAAGAGGATGATCAAAGGTAACATAGATAATATTGCTAGCGGACACACCATCTTCAAGTAAACTCTGTATAACTTGTAGGAGCAGCGTGGTTTTACCAACCTGCCTAACCCCAGAAAGTAAAACAGCTCTTGGCGCAGGCGGCTCTGCCACCCATGTCAATAACTCTTGGAATACGGCGCGGCGCCAGCCTGGCAAGTCAGGTGTTTTTTCACCTCTCCACCAAGGATTAAACTGCGCCAATACTGAATTTAATTCGGACCTTGGAATCTCCATAAAGCACCTAAACATTAAGTTTAAGGATAGTATACTATGCTTAAATTGAAAAAATAGGCATTTATTTTAGTTTTTAAGGCTCATAATCACTCAAATAGACAGGATTTACTGAGTAATAGGAAGTATACTCGACCCAAGGTAAACCCATGTCATTACAACCCAACGTTAAACAATTCATCAAAGACACCCTGCAAAGCATGGCCGAAAACCCTGGCAAGCCCCTACTGGAATGGAGCATCGAAGAGTATCGCAACGCCATGAAGCCCGTGACGGCCATGAGCCTAAAACCAAAACACGAGAATGCCAAATGGATTGAGCTTCCAAGCAAAGAAGCTCATAAAATCCCGGTTCGGGTCACTTACCCTGACCACTTTGATAAGACAAGGCACTACCCCAGCGTATTGTTTTTTCAAGGAGGTGGTTTTTGCCATGACTTTAAAGACTATCATTATGAACTATGCGAACGCATTGCAAAACAAAGTGACTGCATCGTTTTCGATATCATGTTTCGCTTAGCGCCAGAGCACAAATACCCTGCGCAGCTTAATGATGGTGTGTCAGCTTTACGAGAGCTTGTTAATCATGCCGAGCGCTTCAATATTGATACGAGCAAAATCATCCTTAGCGGCTACAGCGCAGGAGCAGGCTTAGCCACAGCGCTGGCCACAATAGCGCGCGATCAAAACATTCCCATATTAGAGCAAATCTTAGTGAGCCCTGTTGTGGATTTTTCAGACTCTCTAAATTCACATCGCGAGCTCGAACAAGAGGAGAGAATGATCTTGGGCCCAGACGCGTTTAACTGGTGTATAAAATGCTGCCTTGATGACGCTGCCCACGCAAAAGACCCAAGCTTTTCGCCGTATTTTAACGATCGATTAAGCGGTATCGCACCCGTGACCCTCATCATCGCTGAGCATGAGTTTTTACGCAGTCAAGGTGAAGCTTATGCAGAGAAATTAGAGCAACATCATGTTCCTGTGAAAAAAATTATCGTGGAAGGTCAAATTCACAATTACATCATGACACGTGGCGCATTAGACGAAGGTGTTGATCCAACGGACACTATCATTCAACGCTTAAATGAGTTGTTTTGCTAGACCGCGGACGAATGTGTAACTTTAGAAATCAACACCCTAAAGTTTCAACTCGAGGGCTGCTCTTTAGCTTTACCCCCTGCGTGTATTGACAGGCAGGAAAACGATTAAAGCCGAAAAACTGCGCATACTTTCCCTCGAGCTTTCTCAAAATCCCATCACCGCACTTAGGGAAAATAGACGTCATAAGCCTAAAACTCACTCAGCCGAACCTTGCGCTAGAACCGCGATTGAACCTTTAATATCATGTTGTAATTGCTTATTCATTTTTCACCGCTCAGATTTAGCCGTTATACCAAATTGCCCATACTCTGCCGCGAGAGTCTTCATCAGGCCTAACGCTGCATGTTTTGAGGCCACATACGCTGAAGAACCGCTTGCGCCCAATAAACTCTGAACAGAAGCCGCTGTAATAAAACGACCGAAAGCACTCTCCTTCATTGAGGGTAAAAATGCTTTAGCCAACAAAAAATGGCTTTTGATATTTATAGAAAACACTTCATCCTACTGCGATTCCGAAACTGCTTTTGAAAACTGTTCCGCCAAGGAATAACCGATACCTTTTGCACCATCCGTGATGACAATAAGCTCGTTTTGGCTAATCAAAGTCTGACCTCCCCACTAGCTCGACTCGCAATATGATTTGGAATAATAAACAAAGCCAAATAGCTTAATAACTCAAAGCCGCCCTGAACCATATGATTCTCTTCCAGGCCAAACTTCATCACACATTGGTCAGCAATAAAAAATGCGAGCCAGAAGAAAAGTGTCACAATAAACGCGAGGTTAACCACTTTTTTGTCCTGCGGAGGCCCTGCTCGAAAAGCTGAAATGCTAGCCAGCGCAAAAAGGATGGCGGATATGAAAAGCCAAATAATAACGCAAGCGTAAAGGGTTACGATTACGCCACTTGACCAATGAGCAAACGCCAGTGATTTCTCAAGGGTGACAAAGTTACTATTGATCGCCCAAGTGAATGTGGCACCGAAAAAATGATTTAAAAAGCCGAGAAAATCAGTAACAAAGGCCACCAGCCACCAAATAAACCAAAACAGAACCACAACCCTCTTAAAGAAGATCAGCATAATCACCCCTTAAAAAACTGTATTTATCGAAACATAGTATAACAATAAAGCTAAAGCGGAAAGAGCCTTTAATCGCTGAACTGAACCAAAAGATTGCTTACATTAATGATGCTCGCACTTTGTCGCTCTATCCGTGCCAAAGCCTGAGCATGATTAGCTTCTGTTGCCGCACCGCAAGCATCGCTGACTACCACGACCTTGAGGTTATTTTGCATCGCTGTGTTCGCACCGTGCTCAATCGCATTATCCGTTGCAATACCGCAAAGCACAGCTTCATTCACATCAAGCTTGCGCAAAGCCTCAAGTAAACCACTTCCGCAGAAAGGGTCGCCAGATTTTTTGTCAAATACCGCATCACCTTCACAATAACCAAGACCCTCAATAAATTCTGTTGAAACAGCTCCTAACTGAAATAATCCGCCGCCTTTTAAGGCCTCACGATTTGGTGCATAAAGCGGCAACCCCGTGTAAGCTTCGTCAAATGCAAGACGCACAAAAAACACAGGGAAGCCTTTTTCCCTGAAGGCATGAATGAGGCGATTGGTATTGCTTAGAGTTTCGGGATGACTGCACAAATAATCAGCACACGTGCCTGGTGCTTCAGCAATACCTTTTATGTAATCAATCACCAGCAAGACCTTCATCTAGAGCCCCCTTTTTCGCCATGACTCAAAGCGCTGAAATACAAAAAACAAGACAGTAAACTTAATATCAACAATTTTACATGCGCACTTTCATCAAAATAGGCGATAAAAATTTCATCAATAATAATAAACAAAGCCCAGTAAGCCGTGCCTGCCAAAAAGGCAACGCCCGTTAAACTCGGGCGAGCCTTTCGCTTGAATAGTGCGATTAAAAACACTAAAAACAACAAGCCCTCAGCACAGGTTGCCAAGCCCAGCAAAAACACCGCGGAAGACTTGCCAAAATGATAGCGTGATATAACCCGAATCATTTCATCAAAATTCGTTGAAGCAAATGACCAAGTGGCTGGCAAACAGTGCGCTGCTTTAAGCAGCGCGAAAAGATTGGTTAATGAAACAATAAAATAATAGGCAAGCCAAAAAAACATCATTAACAATAATAACTGTCGCCTTGATTTAAACGGATCGAACAAAATCTCACTCTCCATGAAAGGCAGCTGGCTTTATCATATCGGATTTTAAGCGAAAAATTAACCGGGAAGTTAAGCAAGCCTCTCATGAACCCAGAAAATTTACTTTTACAAAGGATAATGTGATGACATCACCCCCCAAACATATTGAATCTTTTGTTCTTCATTGAGCTGCCAAATAGCCATACCATGAAAATGACGCGACTCACCCGTCATTTTTTCGGTACCTTTTGAATAGTAATAAATACAAATCTTATTAGGCAACGTCCCTAAAGTCGTCGCTGGGGATTGTCGTAATGCTTAGCCTGCCATGAGACCAGCTCTCCAATACCATGGTAATCAAAATGTAACTCCATGAGCTTAGCGCCATCGGCCGCCATACTCATGGTGACCTCAACACCTTTTGCGCAATAATCATCAATAGCCGAAGGATCATGCCCAAGCCACAAATCATGGCAACAGTTTTTAACAAAAGCTTCCACATTCATCACAAACCTACTCTTTCGAAGCTGCGAGTATATATAAGATACCAAACCTAAGCCTCCGTAAAAATTACGCTATTGTGCTGGGTATGCCTTTAGCTTAAATCTGAGTATCGCAATACTGAACTAGGGCTTAATGTCAGGAGCGTCCGATGTTCGCCTCTACACTTGGCTAGGTGAAAACCGAGATCAAACATCAATGCATGCATTGAACTTGCAGTGATTGAAGACAGTCCCGAGGATACCTGTTAGACTCTGCCTTCTTCACAGCACAACACAAGCATGAAACAGAGAATTGGGGCCAAGAAATTAATTGCCATCACCTCCCTGGGTGGCGCACTGGAGTTTTTCGACTTCACCATTTTTGCTCTATTTTCTGTCTATATTGCCGAAGCATTTTTCCCAGGCGATACTCACGCAACCAAGTTGATCAACACCTTTGCCGTCTTTGCGGTGGGCTATTTTGCAAGACCACTCGGCGGCCTACTCATCGGGCATTTAGGTGATAAACGTGGCCGAAAACTTAGCCTTTTAAGCTCTGTAAACTTATTAGCGATTGCCACATTGCTAACTGCCCTACTGCCTGGCTATCAAACGCTAGGCTGGCTAGCCCCCGTGTTGCTATTGGTTTTTCGTCTATTACAAGGCATGGCTATCGGCGGTGAAATTCCCGGCGCCATCACTTTTTTGGTTGAATACTTTCATCACAAAAACCCCATACCCGCGATCGCGATGATGCTGGCTGGCGTTACCTTTGGCAATGTGATTGCAAGCCTAATCGGTTATTGTCTTACAGCACACTTAAGCCATACACAACTCGTCAGCTACGGCTGGCGCATACCCTTTATCATTGGCTCTGCGTTGGGTTTTATCGGTTATTTGATTCGGCGTCATTTACACGAAACGGATATCTTCGTGCGCATCCAAGCCTTGCAAGCGCTACATCGTTACCCGTTTATCAGCCTTTTAAAAACGCACAAACGCCAAACCTTAGCTGCGGCGTGCTTAACGGCGCTGACCACCGCCACCATTTTTTTATTTCTGTATATTCCAACGTATAGCTTAACGGTACTGCACCGTGAAATTCATCACGCTTATTGGCTCAGCAGTATTTGCTTCGTACTGATCGCGATATTCACATTGATCTTCGGCTTTCTTAATAAACTGTACACACCTAAACGCTTAATCACTTCAGCTTGTATGGGCAGCTTTATCCTTGCGATCATTGGCCCGGAATTTCTGCACCTACACGATGGGCTTGCGATTTTTTGTGCTTTACTAGCAATCGTCGTTTCAGCCGCAAACAGCTGCTATACCTACTGGATCAGTCAGCTTTTCCCAACGGCTATGCGAAACACCGGCATCGCTGTCGCTTATAATGTAGGCGTCGCTTTTTTCGGGGCCTTATCGCCTTTATTTTTCACGGCGAGCCATCAGTATTTTCACACCAACAAAACACCGTTTATCTTTTTAGCCTTGTGTGCCCTAATCACACTAACAGCGCTGTTTCTTTCGAAACAAAGAGACCGTTCGGCCTAAGAGGCGAGCGGTCTGCATTTTGCGAAGCGTTAGCATGGAGTATGGCCGAGACTACAGGCTCGGCAAAGCGGGCGTGCGAGGAAAATGCAGATCGTTTGATAACAGGCCGAAGACACCATCAACTAAAACAAACCTTTGGGTTTGGGGCGTGTCCTCATTGGCTGACTGGGCCTACGCATCGCACTGTGTCGCTTGTGGCCATGGTTGCAGAAAAGCAAGTCGTATCTGTGTACGTGGCCACCGTGTAATGTCTACCGTTGACCATGAACTGAATACCACCCGCAGATGCAGTGACAGTGGAGCCACCGGCTTGCAAATAGCCCGCCAACGCCGTGACGGTTGGGTAACTGTCGCTGTTTTGAGCAATGTAAAGCGCTAAAGCGCTTTGAACAATGGCTTTTTCTGCCGACGCTGTGGCACTCTGGGCACGGGTCCTTAAGTCGACAAAGCGTGGAATAAGGGCTGCGACGAAAATACCGACGATAATGATCAAAATGACCAGCTCGATCAACGTGAAACCTTTTTGGTTTTGCTTGCGAAATTTAAACTTCATTACGATACCTTCGTATAAAAAAAATCGTTTGGCTTTGAAGTCTAGTATAAATCTAGCATTGAATAAAGTTAATCATAGTGTAAATCAGAACCCCGCTCTCGCTCATATCAAAAATAAACGATAAGCCTCTGGAAAAATCAAAAAGGCATAGGCTACAACGCATAGAAAAGGGCCAAAGCAAAAGCGCTGATTCGACTTAAATCGATTCAAAATCATTAGGCTGCCGATAAGCAACAAAGCCAGAAACGCGGAAAAGAAAATCAGCGCGGGCAAGCGCTGCCAGCCAAAGCAAGCGCCCAGTGCCGCCAATAATTTAATGTCACCGCCGCCCAGGCCCTCAATGCCTCTAAACTTTCGATACGCCAAAGCCAAGATGTAAAAAATGCCATAACCTATCAACGCGCCCAACAAGGCAGAGGCGCCTGAGGCATAAACAGAAAAAAATAGGTTTCCGCATACACCAATCAATAGCAGCATATAATTCAGGCCATTGGGCAGCAACATGTGCTCAAGATCAATAAACATCAAAGGCAGCAAACACCACGTGATCAACAGTGAAAAAACCAAGTTTGTCACATTGGCTGAGTAGAAAACCACAGCAAGACTCAACAGTGTGGTGAACACCTCCACCAAAGGGTAACGCCAGTGAATCAGCGTTTTACAATGGCGGCAGCGACCGGCTTGAATAATAAAGCTTAACAGTGGGATGTTTTCATACCAAGCTAGCCGCGTTTTACAACATGGACAATGAGAAGCCGGAAAAGCCAGGTTCATCGCGTGATTGCCCAAGAGCTTCTGCGGCAATCGGTAAATCACCACAGTCAAAAAGCTGCCCACCAACAAGCCCAAAAAACAAACCAAACCATAAACTATAGGCTGATGCATAAGTATCCTTTTAATTCACTTGTAGGCTTACCTTACCGGATTACCCTCTCTCTACAATATGATGTCAATAAAAAAATAGGCTTAGAATCAGCAAAGCCAATAAAGGCTTGTTTGCGAAGGTTTGAGCTTACCACCATGAACCGTCATGCTGTTTTCACTTGCACACGCTTTACCATTAATCAAAACAGTTGGCGCCCCACTGGCAATTGCATCTTGTTCGCCCTGACAATAGAGCGGATCCATCTGACGCGCAAGCGCTCGGCCATTAAACGTCACGTGAGCACAACCTTGCAAAACCGCACCGCCCACGTGCGGTGTATCGCCTTCAACCACAGGGCAATGATGCCAATCGCCGACTAAAATAGCAGCGCTTGCCTGCCCGGCGAACTTACCCAAAGCATATTGAGTCGCTTGAAATACACATCGCTGGGATGAAAGCAAACAAGATGCACTGCCAACTGATAGCTCAAAACACTTGGCTGAAATTGCAAGCTTAGGCGCTTTGATGACTATAGTGTTTTGCGCACTTGTCTCAAGCCTCTCACTGTTAAGCCTAATATGGTTTGCGCCGCATGAAACGCCAGGCGACTTAAACGTAATCGCATGATCATCACCCTGCAAAGAAAACAGCGTTTCACCGCTCAGTAAATCAGCATGGTAAACACTGGGAAAATCCACACCGGCCAATACATGTGCCGTCGATTTTTGGCCTTCTTGTGTGAGCAACACCAAAACATTGTCGCCAACTTGTGCTTGATAAGCACACTCCCAGTCAGCTTGAAAAGCCCACTGAATGCAGCCTGCGCTCAAACGCGATCCAGTTTCAAAATCACACAACGATACTATAACCGTATTATCTTCATTCACAGATTCTATTCGAGCACGAAAAAACCCGGAGCGTTTGAACGTGGCGCAGGTATTTTTGTGCATTTCAGCCACCTTCGCCTGAAAACACCATCCCGCGTCTTTCGAGAAACGCGCGCCGCTTTCAAACATCAAACCTTGCTTTAGACGACACAAATCCATGAGCTGATCATGGCTCTCGTACTGCGTATAGCACTGATCCACCAAAGACCTTGCTTCTTGAGTCGACCGATACCCTTTAAGTGAACCCTGTTTAAACGCGGAAACGTCATCAAGCACCCACAGGCTGTCATCGCGAAAATCTGTAAACAAAAAACAACCCACCTCACTGGCAATACGCGATAAAAAAGCCGCGTCTGTTTCATCATATTGCCAATAATCACGCAGTTTATCTGACGCAATCTGCCAGTGCAGTGTCTGCTGGAGGTTACAATCTAAAAATAGTTTTTTGAGCGGCACTGAAGTCCAAGCTCGTCGACGGGTCGTTTGATTCAACTCATACCAAGCTGAAGCAAACACTAGAGTATAAAGCGTTTGCCCGCTCTCGCAGCGCTGACTTTTCAAAGCTATAACCATAGCTTTAATCGAAACACCGTTCGGAAAGCATACACTAAGCGGCAAGCCGGGCAACACGCAGCCGATAAGCGCTGAGTCAGCATAAAAATCCACGCTGCCCGAATGGGGCCTACCGATAGACTGTGTTAAATGAAAACATTCGGCGCGCAACGACAGACGCCGAGCGGCAAACTCAAGCACAATAGTGTTCATAGGAAAATATCAAAAAGAAATGGAAAGATGATTGTTTAAAATTGCACGCAGTTTGTCAAGACTTGCGGTTTCTGATGAGAAAGTTTGTAACCCTGACCAGCTTCTAAGCCAAGTGAGCTGGCGTTTCGCTAGCTGACGCGTTGCTGTGATGGCTTTTTCTTTCATGGCATCAACATCGTACTCGCCATTTAAATGCATCAACGCTTGGCGATAACCCACACAACGCATCGAGGGCATGGAAGGATCAAGCGCGTATTGTGACATCAAGCTTTTCACTTCATCTATAAAACCGGCCTTAAGCATCCCCTCGAAACGCTTAGCAATCATTTGTCGCAAGTGCTCACGATCATCGGGAACTAAAGCCACATTTAAATAAGAGAACTTGCTTGGGCGTTGTTCGCCCAAAAACGCACTCATCGGTTTTCCGGTTAAAGCAAACACCTCAAGCGCACGCGATAGTCGCTGCGGATCATTGGCATGGATTTTCTCAGCCGAAACTGGATCAACGTTTCGCAGCTCATCGTGTAGCGCGGCCCAGCCATGCGCGCTAGCACGCGCTTCAATCTCTGCGCGAATAGCATCATCTTTTGAAGGTAAATCAGACAGGCCGTCTTGCAAGGCTTTAAAGTACAGCATGGTACCACCCACCAAAACCGGCAAACGATTCGCCTTTAAGCTTTGCTCAATCGCCTTTTCAGCATCGCTGCAAAAATCAGCAGCAGAATAAACTTCATCGGGATTTCGAATATCAATCAACTGATGGGGGAATTGTGCAAGCTCTTCGGGTGTGGGCTTGGCCGTGCCAATATCCATACCGCGATACACCATCGCCGAGTCCACACTGATAATATCGACAGGAAATTTTTCTGCCAAACGCATGGCAAGCCGGGTTTTTCCCGAAGCCGTTGGCCCCATTAAACACAACACATCTGCCGACATCACTGACCACGCATTAACAGTTTATCGAGATCCTCTAAGCGCAACTGCGCCCACGTCGGTCGGCCATGATTGCATTGCCCACTGCGCTCAGTCATTTCCATATCACGCAAAAGTGCATTCATCTCCGCCAAGCTGAGTTGACGATTCGCACGAATCGCGCCATGACACGCCATGGTCGATAAAATGTCCTGAATGGTATCCTGCAAGCGCTCGCTCTCACCCAGCTCATTCAAATCGGACAACACGTCTTTAATTAAGGCTTCGCAGTTTGCATTGGAAAGCACCATAGGCACTTCGCGCAACAACACCACATCCGGCCCGCTCTCTTGTAAAATCAAACCAAGCTTTCTGAAGGTATCCATATGCTCAAGTACGCAGGCCATATCTTTTTCACTCAAGTGAATCGATAGTGGCACCAATAAATGCTGACGATGAATGCCTTCTTCAAAAAATGCAGTTTTTAAGCGCTCATAGCTAATACGCTCGTGCGCGGCATGCATATCCACAATCACCAAGCCTTTCGCGTTTTGCGCCAAAATGTACACGCCGTGCAATTGGGCCAAGGCATTACCCAAGGGGTGTTGTTCTATCACTCTAGGCGCACTGTCTTCCACCGCTAAAGCTTCAAACACTTGTGCCGCTGGTACTTGCGGGCTGTGTGCGCCAAAAGCAAACTCTATCGCAGCTTGTTCAACGGGCTCGCTGCGATAAGGCTGTGTCGCAGCCCGGCGGAAGGAAACCGTATCATCCGACAACGTTTTAAAAGCGCCGGTCATCTGCGCAGGCTGTAAATCATGACTAGGGCGAACATCGGCTAATGCTTGCTTTAAGGTGCGATACAAGAAATCAAACACTAAGCGGTGTTCACGAAAGCGCACTTCGTGTTTACTGGGATGCACATTCACATCAACCATGTCAGGCTGTATGGTGAGGTACAAGGCATACACGGGAAAGCGACCATGATATAAAACATCGCTGTATGCTTTCTTGATGGCAAACGTTAAATTTTTATCGCGGATCACGCGACCATTGAGAAAAAGGTATTGCATGTCGGATTGGCTGCGCGAAAACGTGGGCTGTGCAATCCAACCGCTTAAGGCAAGACCAACGGCTGCATTCTCCACATGCAAAGCATTGCTTATGAACTCTTGGCCCAAAATGGCCGCGATACGTTTTTCTTGAGCCTCTAAGGTATTGGCCGGATGGTACTGTTTTAAGACCTTACCATTGTGTTTTAGGCTAAACCCGACGGCAAAATGACTGAGTGCCACACGTTTAAAGACTTCTTCGATGTGGCTCAGCTCTGTGCGTTCGGCACGTAAAAATTTTCGCCGGGCTGGCACATTATAAAATAAATCGCGCACTTCAACCAAGGTACCTTGCGGTTGCGAGGCAGGACGTTCTCTGGCTTCATTACCGCCATCGACTTCTACCGCATGTCCGCCCTGATTGTCAGTAGCGGACTGGATCAAAAAACGCGACACAGAGGCCACACTGGCCAAAGCCTCGCCCCGGAAACCCAACGTTTGAATCGCATGCAAATCTTCATCGCGCACAATTTTACTCGTGGCATGGCGGCTGACTGCCAGCAGTAAGTCCTCCTGATGAATGCCACGACCATTATCACGCACACTCATGAGCTTCACACCACCCTGCTCTAGCTCAACCTCAATCCGTGTCGCACCGGCATCCAGGCTGTTCTCCAATAATTCCTTGATGACGGAAGCTGGTCGCTCGACCACTTCACCGGCAGCAATTTGGTTAGCCAAACGGGGTGATAAAAGCTGTATGCGTTGTGAGCTCATAAAGGGCACCGAGTAGAATTTGCGCTCAGTCTAACATTGATCAGGCCCACGAAAAAGGCAAACGAAGCGCTTGGCAGGGCTGTCCCATTAAAACAGGAAACGTCCATTTTTGGTCGATCTTGAACGCAAATTTTCTTCAACG
>PCWT01000039.1:14229-28208 GCA_002796245.1 Gammaproteobacteria bacterium CG11_big_fil_rev_8_21_14_0_20_46_22
TGTAGTAAATTTAAGCAAAATACTTTTAATGGGACAACCGTGAGCGCTTGGTTATTGGGATTTAAGCTGTTAAAATGGTCAAAAAAAATAAGGCGTCCCGATGAGAAGACACTATTTTCGCCAATCCAGCCTGTTTCAGCTCGATAAAGGCACGCCTGCCCACACCGAAATACAGCCTGAAACTAACAACTCTGGTGCCCTTTACCTCGGCATGGCCCCTCTGACACGAAGCTCTAAATGGCCAAGCTTCGCCGACCTTCGAATGCTGCAAACAGGAGAAAGCCTCTCAGCAGACACAAAAGCAGAACAGCTCAAGAAAATCAAAGCCTCAAAACCCTATTTACTCAGCAGTTTTGCCGGGGCATTTTGCCATCACACGGCCGCACGCTATCAACGCTTAGCAGAAACACAGGGCGCCAGCAGCTCCCCTTTAGTAAACACGAACACCATCGTAGTCAGTTTTTTAACCGATGAAGAATACGGTTATCAGTATCACGATGGCTCAGGGCCTACAGCTAAACCAAGCAGCAGCAACTTCTTCCACCTGCCGCTGGAAGATAAAACCTGCCGTTTCAGAGAAAAGCAGCACAGCAACTTTGCCCGGAAGCTAATCTCTAATATCGAAACCATTTATACACAACAAACGGAAAAGAAAAAAACCGTCTATTTTCACTGCAATGTGGGTGTTGGGCGAAGCTTGATGGGCTGCGCCGCTTATTTAGCGTATACCCGGCTTAAGGGGCAAATGGACAGTAATGAAAAACCTAGCGTAAAGCTATTGCGAGACACCGTATTCGAAGCATTTAAGGACATCAAGCGGCAAAGACCGCAAGTAAAATTTCCTCGCCATGCGACATTGCGCAATTCCCGCGTTAATTTTGTAGTGAATTGCTTCAAACACTCTCGTCTCTACGAAAAATTTATCTGGCCAAGCAGTGAGCTTTCGCCTTTGCTAAGACGTTAAGTTCAGCAAGGCACTCAACGCCGCTTCAACTTTCGCAGGCTGCAAATCTCGCAGGCAGCGCCAATGCCCCAGCGGGCACACACGTTGAAAACAAGGCTGGCACTCTAAATCTAGCTTTAACACGGCCACTTTGTCAGACAACGGCGGTGTAAAATCTGGGCTGGTAGAACCGTACAGCGCGACCACCGGCACATTAAGCGCTGCGGCAATGTGCATCAAACCCGAATCATTGCTCACCACCGCTTGCGCTAAAGAAAGCAAATCGATGGCTTCGGCCAAATTCGTTTGTCCACACAAATTCACACAAGCTTCATGCGTTTTAGTTTGAATGGCTTGCGCGATGACCTCATCGTTTTTTGAGCCAAACAGCCAAACAGCATAGCCTTGAGCGATCAAACTATTAGCAAGCTCAGCAAAATATTCAGCTGGCCAGCGCTTGGAGGGACCAAACTCAGCCCCCGGGCATAGGGCCACGATCGGCTTATCCGCTTGCAAGCCCAAACGTTTCACGGCCACATCGCGTGAAGCTAAATCCACTTGCAAATGCGGGTGCGGATAAGGTTTTTCCAGCGCTGGGCCCTTGGGCAAACCTAGCGCTAAAAAGCGCTCGATCATTAAAGGGTATTGTATTTTATCTAAACGTCGCCAGTCATTCAAAAAGCCATAACGGCACTCACGCATCCAGCCCGTGCGTTTCGGGATGCCGGCAAAAAAAGGCACTAAAGCAGACTTTAAGGAATTGGGTAAGACTATCGCTTGATCATAGTGTGATTTAGCGAGCCGCCGGCCAAGCTTAAAGCGCTGGATAAGCTTGAACTCACCATGGCCCACCGGCAAAGCAATGGCCTTTTCCACCTCGGGCATGCGGGCCAAGAGTGCATTCGTCCAAGCCGGTGCTAAAACATCGATGTGGGCGCTGGGCTCACGCTGTTTAATGGCTTTAAACAGCGTTTGGGCCATCACCATGTCGCCGACCCAAGCAGGTCCGACAATGAGATATTTCATGACGTTGCGAGCTGGAAAATCGCGCTGCAATACGGGCACTCGGCACGACCGTGCTCATCGAGCTCTAAAAATACCCGCGGGTGCGCATCCCACACACGGCAATCCTTCGGTGGGCAGCACACCGCCTCACTCGCTGAGCTCACCGTGTATTGTCGTAAACTCGCGCCTTGTTCACCTTGGTCTTTACTCATGACGAAATCCTTAATGAAGTTTGCCGCATTATACCCAAAAGCCACACTGAAGCGAAGCGCATCCAAAGATTTGGAGCTTAACTGTCGATCAGTCAGCGCGGGGACGCGCAAGTCAAAGCCAGCTGTTAACATGGTATGTCTTACGCTATAATGAGCGCCAATCTGGCTGAAGAGAGGCAATGGTGCGAGTACTGATCATCAAACTATCATCGATGGGAGATATCATCCACGCACTGCCGTCGTTAAGCGATGCTGCTAAGCACAACCCAACTATCGAATTTCACTGGGTGGTGGAAAAAAGCTTTAAAGACATTCCGCTGTGGCACCCCAACGTCACGCGCGTGATCCCCATTGAATTGCGCCGCTGGCGCAAAGAACGCTGGCGCTGTTTGTTCAACGGTGAGTTTCGCGCCTTTTTGCGTGATCTTCGAAAAGAGCGCTATGATCTTGTCATCGATGCGCAATCCTCTATCAAAAGCGCAATCGTCACACGCCTAAGCCGCGGTCTTCGCTGTGGCTATAGTTTTAAAACCACGCGCGAACGGTTTGCGAGCTTGTTTTATCAAAAACGTTTTTCGGTAATTTTCGAACAACACGCGATTCGCCGCATGCGATTACTATTTTCCAAGGTCTTAGGCTACACCTTTAATGACAGCATACCCGATTACGGCGTAAACCGAAACACGCTACCGGCAATGGCCGCACCTTGCCAAACGCCTTTCTTGGTGTTTTTACACGGCACAAGCTGGGCCACAAAACTCTGGCCTGAAAACTATTGGCGCGCGCTCATCAAACGCGCCAATAGCGCAGGCTTCACAGTGCTGCTTCCCTGGGGTAATGCCGATGAAAAAGCCCGTGCCGAGCGCTTAGCCTCAGCACAAGCACTCGTTTTACCTAAATTGAAGATCAATGAGGTAAGCGCCATCATCACACAAGCCAAAGCGGTGGTGAGTGTTGACACAGGCCTTGGCCACGCGGCAGCCGCCTTTGGTGTGCCGGCTGTGTCCTTGTACGGTCCAACCGATCCACGATTTACCGCAGCACTGGGCAATAAGCAACTGCATTTAGCCGCGGATTTTTCTTGCGCGCCCTGCCAGCAAAAAGTGTGCAGCTACACAGGACCCAGCGAAGAAAAACCAGCCTGTTTCACCACACTGCCACCTGATGCGGTTTGGCGCCAACTGGAATCTTTGTTATGACGCTCTGGATAGACGAATCGTTTAAACGACTATTACAGCCCGAACAACAAAGCATTGATTACTTTATGTCGCTTACAGGTCAAGTGTATCGCGCGAAAGAAGGCCGACAAACACTGCGTTTTGAAATCAACGGTACGCCCTATTTTATTAAGCAGCACACCGGCATTGGTTTTGCTGAAATTTTTAAAAACCTGCTCAGCGGCAGGCCGCCCGTGACGGGGGCTAAAAACGAATGGCAAGCGATCGCTCGACTGACTGAACACGGCATTCGCTGCACGCGTTTGCTTGCGTATGGCGAGCGCGGGCTAAACCCTGCAAAACATGATTCTTTCATTGTGATGGAAACCTTTAAAGAAGCTCACTCACTGGAAGATATTATTAAAAAACAGTCGCTAACTGAAACACAAAAAAACGCGCTGATCATTAAACTCGCACAAATTAGCCGAACGATGCATGGTTTAGGCATTTATCACCGTGATTATTACCTTTGTCATCTTATGGTGAATGAGCAAGCCCTGGCCCATAATCAAGCCGATTTATTACTCTATGATTTACACCGCGCTGGTATTTCAAAACACTTAAGCTCGCGCTGGCGCATTAAAGATTTGGCAAGCCTCTATTTCTCAGCGTATGACTATGGCTACACACCGACACGTGAAGATATTGCTTTATTTTGCGAACATTATTTTGAACAGCCTTTTGACACGCTACTTAAAACCCACAAGAAATTACTGCATACGATTGAAAAAAAAGCGCTGAAAATCTATCAGCGCAGTAATAAAGAGAAAACGTTTGAGTTGTATTTTAAATAGGGCGCGCCCTCAATCATTTAAATCGACTTTCTCAATATATTTTTCAGACGAGCGCCCCATGAAATAACCACAAACCATAGCCAAGAATATTAAAAGTGTTGAAACCACATACCACATAACCCTATTCCTTAATAAAATTCATGATCGTTTGCACGAACATCATCGACCGACAAGGCCTGTTTATCGTTCCATACCGCATAGTAAGCAAAAAGCTTGTATAAGGTGATAGAAACCAACAACACAAACGCGAAATACAACATGATTTCTAACTTATAATAACCATTGGCTGCAGAGAAAACGGTCATACTCTCGGCAGGCTTCAAGCTTGAAGGCACTACAAATGGGAAAATAGCCGTACCAAAAGTCGCCACCACTGAGCCCACCGCAATGCAACTTGCCCAAAATGCAGGACCACGCTTGTTATAAGCTGCTAAGAACATCGCCAAAATAATATTTAAAAAGGCAAACACAGGCGCATACGCCTTCCAAGGATAATCATAATAGCTTTTAATCCACTCCCCTCGGCTTGCAACCACCACATTCGACAACGGGTGTAAATAAGGCTGCGCAGCGCTTGATATTAATTTATAACCATTGATCGCAAACGCCACCATAAAACCATCGGCAATAAAAAACAGCGTGAACAATATGGCTGTAATAAAATAAAATCGCTTAAAGAAACGACTGAGATCACCCGTGGTGCGACGTCGCAATAAAATGGAGCCATGCATCAAGGCCATCAACACCGAAGTAATACCACACATGATGCCAAACCAATTAATCAAGCCCCAAAAGTTGCCGGCATAAAAAGGGCGTAACATCATATGATCAAAATAAATCGGCACACCCTGCATGATGTTGCCTAGCGCCAAACCAAACGCAAACATAGGGAAAAGTGAGCTAATGAACAAGCCCCAGTCCCAGCAACGCCGCCAAACGGGACTGTGGATTTTGGAGCGAAAATCAAACCCAGGCGGGCGCAAGAACAAGGACCATAATATAATAAGCATAGCCGCATAGAAGCCTGAGAAAATCGAAGCATAAACGCCAGGCCAAATCACAAAAAGCGCGCCGCCGATAAACACTAACCAGGTTTGGTTGCCATCCCAGGTGCGCCCAACTGCGTTGAGCACAACACGACGCTCTTCTTCTTTGCGCAAAAAAGGCAAAATCATCGTAGCCCCGTAGTCAAAACCACCGGTGCAAGCATAGACGATCATGATCATACCAATAATAAACCACCAAGCGAGCTGTAAGCCTTCCATCGAAAACATGATTACGCCTCCCCTTTTGCGGATTTATTCAGCTTTTCAAAATGGTATTTGCCTTTACCCAAAGAGCTTGGACCTAGGCGTCCGTACTTAAACATCAAGAACAATTCAACCACCAGTAAGCCCGTGTACAAGAGCGCAAAGCCGCCCAAGCTAAACGCCACGCTGGCTGTATCAATTGAAGACACGCCCAAATACGTCGGCAAAAATCCATGCACCACCCAAGGTTGTCGGCCAATCTCGGCGGTCACCCAACCAAATTCTGAGGCAATCCAAGGCATGGGCAAACACAAAATTGCCGCCCAGTGAAACAAACGCGTGTTGTGCAATCTGCGGCGCATAAATAAATACAACCCCCAAAACAACACACACAACATACACAACCAAGCAAATACCATAATCCTAAAGGCCCAAAAGCAGGTGAACACATCCGGTATGGTGCTTTTAGCCGCTTGATCGATTTGCGCTGGCGTGGCACCCACCACTGCAGGGTGATACCGTTTCACCAAAAAGCCAAAACCAATATCATTACGGTAGCGGTTAAACACCGCTCTATCCGCTGCAGTGGCTTTGCCCGCACGCAATTTTTCTAGCGCGCCATACGCCTTAACACCGTTGGCGATGCGCACTTTATTCCGGTTAATAATTTGTTTGGCGCCCTCTACCGTACCCGTTAAAGAATGCGTAGCAATCAAGCTCAAACCGTACGGGATGCGCACATCAAATAAGTTTTTCTCTTGTTTTTGATCAGGCCAAGCAATCATCGACCAAGCCGCCGGCGCCTTAGGCGTGGACCACACCGCCTCAATCGCTGCCATTTTTTCAGGCTCTGTTTTACTCACCGCAATACCGTTGGAATCGCCAAACCAACCCACACTCAATACGGAGACAATACCAAAGCCAATGGCAACAGCCATGGAGCGAACCGCAAAGCTCGTATCTTGTCGTTTTAATAAATAATAGGCACTGATGCCAAACATAAACATGGTACCCGTCATTGCACCGGCAAACAGTACATGACCGATTCGAATTTGAGCAAGATAACTATTATATAGACCCCAAATACTGGTGAGCTGCATACTCATCGTTTTCCAATCGAATAAAGTTGCCACCGGATGCTGCATCCAGCTATTGGCCACCAAAATATTTACGATCGATAGGTTACTGCCCACGGCAAGCAAAAAGGTGGCTAAGCAGTGCAACCAGCGTGGAATTTTATCCCAAGCAAAAAAGAATACGCCGATCATGGTGGCTTCAAGCATGAATGCCGTGATCCCTTCAATCGCCAAAGCGGGACCAAAGGCATCACCGATATAGCGCGAGAAATAGGCCCAGTTTTGCCCAAACTCGAATTCCAAGGTAATCCCTGTGACCACGCCCATGGCAAAGTTAATCGCAAACAACTTGCCCCAAAACTGGGTCATATCTTTGTACACTTGTTTTTTGGTGAACAAGTACAAAGATTCCATGACCACGAGCAACCACGACAGACCGAGGGTCAGCGGCGCGAACAAAAAGTGGTAAATGGCTGTTAAGCCAAATTGAATCCTAGATAAATCAACGACTGAATCTGCGGGGACCACAGGTTTCTCCTTCTTTAATCAACAGCTTGACCATAGACGTGTGAGGCCACAGCCGAATCGGTTTTAATATGCTCAGAAGCTGGGTGCGAAAAAAAGAATTGCCATAGCGCTATAAGACATAACGCCTTAACTAAGACCACCAACCAAAGTTCTTTGGTTAACGCAAATTTGCCTGGAATCCTTTCACTTCGACTGGTCATAACAGACCTCTACTGCATAAGTCGACCCACAGTCTAGCAAACTTTTTGGACAAGTCTCAAGTTTCTTTCGCCACAGACGAAGAAACCGAAACCACATGCTGCGTGAGGGCTTGATCGCTCACGGGCATTTGCACAGGGCGCACAAAGAAAAACCAGAGCAAAAATAAACAAAGTGCCTTAACACAGACCACCACCCACAAATCGCGGCGCAAAGCGCCGCGCTTAGGCAACGTCTGCTTGATAGGGGTGGCAGAAGTTACGCTCATGATTTTCGCCCTTTTGGCTTTTTGTCGTGATGGTCAACACAAGAAACCGCGAACAAACCCACCAGCACGGCGACAAAAGCACTGATGATCCAAACAAGGTATGTCATAGTCTTTTCCTCATAATTAGTACAGCAAGTGATCTTCTTTCGCGACCACCTCTTCATTCAAACGTCGGCCACGTCCCCATAATTTCTTATAGACAAACGCGGTGTAGACAAAAATCACCGGTAAAGCAATCAACGCTGTGGTTAAAATGCCCAACAGTGAAATCAAAGAGCTTGATGCATTCCAAATAATCAGGCTATCTTGCGGTTGTGTATTTGATGGCAAAATTACGGGATACATACTTAAACCGGCTGTGGCGATGGTAAAGGCTGGCACACAGACACTAGCCCAAAAAGCACCCGCATTATTAGCACGCCGCGCAAAGAAAATGACAGCCAACGCTGAAACAAATGCGAGAATGGGAGGCGCTATAAACCAAGGATGCAAACTGTAATTTCGTGCCAAACCATGGGAGATCATAAGCACGTTATTGATGGTAGCATTAGGCGTTGAAGCAAGCACTCTAAAACCTGCCAAACCTGAAAGCACCCAAACACCCGCGGCCAAGAACCCTGCGATATACACCCACGCACAAACTTGCATAGCCCTGTTCGCACGCTGATTAATAACACCTATTGTGCGCAAGCCCACATATGCCGCACCATGCAAGCACATCATTGCAAGACTGACCACGCCGCAAAGTAGTGGGAAACCACGTAGCAAACCCCAAAAAGTGCCGTCATAGAAAAAACGCACGCTCATCGGGTTGTAATGAAATGGTACCCCAATCAAGGCGTTGCCTAGCCCCACACCTAAAATCAACGCAGGCACAAGACTTCCAATGAACAAGGCCCAGTCCCAGAACGAACGCCAAGCCGCGCTTTTCATTTTTGAGCGATATTCGAATGCAACAGGGCGCAAGAACAAAGCCCACAAAACCAACATCATCGCAAAATAAAAGCCCGAAAAAGCCGCCGCGTACACGCGAGGCCAAATCGCAAAAATCGCACCACCAGCAATAATTAACCACACTTGGTTACCATCCCAGGTAGGGCCCACCGTATTAATGACCGCGCGGCGTTCTAAATCATTGCGACCTAAATACGGCAATAAAATACCCGCGCCGAAATCAAAGCCTGCTGTTGCAGCGAGCAAAAACATCACCGCACCGACAGCCAACCAACCCAATAATTGTAGTGTTGCAAACTCAGTCATGATGATTTCTCCTGCTCACCTGCGTGCTCAAAATGGTATTTACCTAAACGCAAACTACTGGGGCCTAAGCGCGCATACTTGAACATCAAGAAAAGCTCGACAATAAACAGAGCTGTATAAAAACTCACAAAAGCTGCGATACTCATACTCAAATCCAGCCCCGTCAGTGACGATGAACTAATGGTTGTGGGCAACACACCAAACACCGTCCAAGGCTGACGACCGTGCTCTGTGACAAACCAACCACAAAGCGCCGCGATCCAAGGCATAGGCAATGTCCACAAAGCCCAATGCATCAACCAGCGATGACGCCACATACGGCCAAACAATAGTAAAATAAAGCTGAAGAAAAATGCCAAGAACATTAAGCCACCAAATAAGACCATCACTCGGAAGGTCCAGAACAATAACCACACATTAGGCACGGTATCTTTCACCGCTTTAGAAATTTGCGCCGGCGTGGCGTTCGTGACCTTATTGGTGTAGCGCTTGAGCAATAAGCCGTAACCCAAGTCAGACTGATATTTTAAAAATTGCTGTTTAATGGCCGGCGCTTGATCGCCACTACGCAATTTCTCAAGCAAACCATACGCCTTCATACCATTGAGAATACGCTCATGATTTTGCGCTTCAATATTTCTCACGCCAGGAATGATGCCGTGAACAGAGTGCGTCACCAACAAGCCTAAAACCCCAGGGATGCGCGCCTGAAAGAGATTTTTCTGCTCAGCCTGACTAGGCCATGCAATGACATTAAAGGCTGCTGGCGGCGCTTGAGTGGTCCACTCAGCCTCAAGCGCCGCCAACTTCATTGGCTGATATTTATAGACCGCCAAACCGTTTTGATCGCCCATGAACATCACCATCAGCGACGACACCAAACCAAAGCCTACCGCAATCGCAAAGGAGCGCCTGGCAAAGTCCACATCACGTTTTTTCAATAGATAATAAGCGCTGATAGCCATCACAAACACCGCACCCGTCACATAGCCCGCCATCACCGTGTGTGCAAAACTGACTTGAGCGATCGGGTTCATGAACAAATGCCAAAGGCTGGAGGTTTCCATACGCATATTTGCAAAATTAAAATACGCGCCGGCCGGGTGTTGCATGAAGCCATTAGCCACCAAAATTAGCAGCGCCGATAAACTGGAACCGATGGCCAAACAAAAGGTTGAAAACAAATGCTGTCCTTTGCTTAAAAAACGCCAGCCAAAGAAAAAGAGTCCTAAAAAAGTGGACTCCAGCATAAAAGCCACAAACCCTTCAATGGCCAATGGGGTGCCAAAGATATCGCCCACATATTGGGAATAATACGCCCAGTTAGTGCCAAACTGAAACTCGAGTGTTAACCCCGTAAGAACACCCATCGCAAAGTTAATCGCAAACAATTTACCCCAAAATTTCACCATATCCTTATAAACTTCACGCCCAGTGAAGACATAGGCACACTCCATGGTGAACAGAATCCACGCTAAACCTAAAGTTAAAGGCACAAACAGAAAGTGATAGGACGCCGCTGCACCAAATTGGATACGTGACAACATAACAGACGCAATACTCGGCAACATAGGGCTAGGCCTCTTGGGGTTTTGATTTCGTCGCGATTTTGGCACACGCTCGAAGAAATACATTTGACATAGATCAAACAAACTTAATTTTTTGTCTTTTATCAGCTATGCTAATCAGCATTCAAAATTTAAAAGAGTGTTTTCAATGAGACGTTTATTGCTCGCCTTACTCGGCACCCTGGCTATGATGCTTCCTGCGTTTGGCCAAACTCAAACAGCCACCCCAAATTTGAGCTTTGTGATTGCTTCACACAAAGCCACCATAAAGCCCCTGAGCCAAAACAACTACCAACTGTCTTTGCAGGGCGTGCGCCCCTACATCACCTATTACACACAGCGCCCAGATCGCCAAAGTGGCAGCGCATTGCTATCTAATTTTCTAAATACATGGACCATGGGTGGCGCGCAAAGTTTTGCTAATAACCCACCAAACATAGTGGTTTATCCGGGCCAAATTAACGGCACTGCCAACACCAGCGTACATTTCACAGTCGGCGTGATGAGCAATCCCCAATATAATGTGGGCACAGGTATTTTTAGCTGTGTCATTACCCCATTACCGGAACAAACCTTTTTATTGGACAACACCGACCTTGAAAACGTCGTATTAATCATCAATTAGGGTGAGCACTCACTGACTTACCTAAAGTGAAAAACAAGCCACGTTACAATTTAATGCTCTAACGGCTATACCGCACAAGCTCTGCAATCGGCTCACGCTCCGTACGGTAACTATTAATTGCGGCGCTAAGGTCTGGGTAACCCAAAGACATGCCGCAGGCGATATGATATTTTTTTTCTATACCCAAATGCTCACGCACAATGTCTGGGTATTCAGCGAGCGCGGCTTGAGGACACGTTTCCAAGCCAAACGCACGTGCCGCTAACATCACATTTTGAATGAACATACCCAAATCCATCCAAGAGCCTGTTTCCAAATAGTCTTCTATGTAAAAAATTAATCCCACAGGGGCGCCGAAAAATCGGTAATTTTCTTCCCAGACGGTTTTTCGTTTTTCCATGTCTTCACGCGCAATTCCGAGCGCATTGTAAAGCGCGATGCCACAGGCTTTTCGGCGAGCCCTGTACGGCTCATCAAAACGATCGCTGTAATAATGATAATCCGGGTGTTGATCGATACCGGCATGGCGCGCGGTAATAATCGCCTCGCTCAAGGCGGTTTTTTTCTCGCCCTCAAGCACCACCACATGCCAGGGCTGATGGTTGACACCGGAAGGTGCGCGCATCGCAGCTTCAAACATCGAGTTTAAAATGTCATGAGGCACGGGTTTATCCAAAAAAGCCCGGCACGACCAGCGTTCTTTCATTGCCGTTAAGACATCCATCACAATTGCTCCTTTTACGTTTGGCTCATCATATCAGGCCTATCAGCACACTCAAAATCCGACTATTCAGTAGTTAAATATCAAATAGTCGTGACTTTTCGATATTGCGGTATATAATAGTCGGGTATGAAGCGTGCTCAAGAGAACCACATCATCCAAGACCTGCATAAAAAAATGGTCTTTTTGGTCGGCCCACGACAGGCCGGTAAAACCTATTTGGCCAAACGTATTGCAAAGGTCTTCAAGCAGGCGACCTACCTCAACTATGACAGCCACAAAGATCGCACCATTATTCAGCAAGAAGCCTGGTTAAATGACACAGAACTCTTGATACTGGATGAACTACACAAAATGCCCGACTGGAAAAATTACCTCAAAGGCGTTTACGACACAAAACCCGAGCACTTAAAAATTTTAGTGGCAGGCAGTGCACGACTCGAGGTTTACAGAGAAATTGGTGACTCACTCGCTGGCCGCTATTTTCTGCACCACTTGCTACCATTTTCGCCGGCAGAACTTCATACCTTAAAACAAGATTACACGCTGGATCAACTTATGAATCGCGGCGGCTTTCCCGAGCCCTACTTAAGTGACTCCGACACAGATGCTGAGCGTTGGCGGCTACAGTACACCGAAAGCCTGGTTCGATCGGATATATTAGACTTTAAAAGCATTAATAACTTACGCGCCATACAGCAAGTTTTTGAACGACTCAGACACCGAGTCGGCTCAACTCTGTCGTACCAATCCATTGCAGAAGACGTTGGGGCCTCACCCATCACGATTAAAAAATACATAGAAATTTTCGAAGCCCTCTATATCGTTTTTCGTGTAACGCCCTTTTCAAATAATATTGCTAGAAGCTTACTCAAAGAGCCTAAAGTGTATTTTTTCGACACCGGTCTTGTAGAGGGTGACGATGGTGCGCGTTTTGAAAACCTGGTCGCCAACAGCTTGCTCAAAGCCTGCTACGTTGCTCGCGACACCAAAGCCAAAGACTTTAAACTTCACTACATCCGCACCAAAGACAAACGCGAAGTGGACTTTGCACTGTGCTTAAACAATAAAATTGAACAACTGATGGAAGCGAAACTGAGCCAAACGGATATTGATAAAAACCTTGTGCACTTCGCTCAAAAATATGAGCTCAATGCTCTACAGCTCGTTAAAAACATTAAAAAAGAATACCAACAAAAAAACATACGCTGCCTTGATGCAAAACATTACTTAGAAAACCTCGATCTATAGTCTTGCCAATACCGCTCGATCATGGCCGGCTAAATCTTTATGCAACTCAAGCCCAGAAAAACCGGCCGCTAACAGGCGCTGCTGTAAATTTTTTGCTTGGTCGTAACCATGCTCTAAAAAGATATAGCCGCCAGGCTTTAAACAAGACTTAGCGCCTTCAATGATACGATCAAAATCCGAAAAGCCATCATTATCAGCAATCAAGGCAACTTTCGGCTCATGTTCGGCCACCGCTTTTTCAAGTGCCGCATCATCTTCGGCAATATAGGGTGGATTAGAGACAATGATATCCACACTATCCGCCGGCAAACTCTCACACCAATCACGCTGCTCAACATTCAACTGTACGCCAAGCAAGTCTGCGTTGTGCCTTGCAACAGACAGTGCCAACTCAGATTGATCGGTACACGTAACAGACCAACTCGGCTTCTCGCACGCTAATGTGATGCCAATGGCGCCGCTGCCCGTGCCCAAATCATACAAGCAAGCTTTCTCCCAATGCCCACACGTTTCCAAGACCAGGTCGATTAACAATTCAGTTTCGGGTCTTGGCACCAAAACACCAGGCTGAACGCGAAACTCACGCCCGTAAAACTCTTTCACTCCCGTAATGTAGGCCATAGGCTCGCCTTGTAAACGGCGTGAAAGCAGCTGATCAAATTGGGCCCGTTCTTCATCGCTAAGTATTTTTTCAGGCCAAGCGTATAAATAACTACGCGGCTTTTTTAAAACATGCGACAAAAGAATCTCGGTATCAAGCCTCGCGGATTCGCTTTGAAGTTTACTGACTGCAAACCTAATCACACCCTGTATGCTTAATGTAGGCATAATTCAGACAATCTCATCATTTTAAAAAACAACAGAAACACACTCGCCTGCTTCCTGAGCAAGATTTCTCCCAAAATCCACCTCGGCCTATAATATCTAGAGGGGCAAGACCATAATAAAACATACATTCGTCATGGCAAGCACACAGGATCAGATAAACAAAACCCGCCTGGCTTTGGTGTTTGAACGCGTATGTAGCAACCGTCTTGGGTAGCAACGTCTTTGCGAGGAGCGA
>PCWT01000040.1 GCA_002796245.1 Gammaproteobacteria bacterium CG11_big_fil_rev_8_21_14_0_20_46_22
AAGGCTATTATGGCGCCCCGAAAGGGTGACGCCGAGACCAGCTAAGGTCAAGAAGGGTGAGTCCATTTCATTGGATTGAACGCCGAAGGCGTGGTAATCCGGGAGAGTTTAAGCTGCGTAAGATGGCGTTTTATTCATCACACTGATTTTTCAGTCGCTCTAGCGTTTGAATGTCGGGTTTCTCGGCTGTCCAATAGGCTTTTTCAAAGCCCGTTTTCTGCCCTAAGATAATGACCTTGCCTTTGCTGATGTAACCATGCCCTTGCGTGCGCAGAGTTTGGATCAGCGATGGCAGCATAAGATTAAGTCGGGTGGCTAAAGTGTGGATTTCTGTGCCGATCACAAGCTCTTGTTCTTTGAGGTTAGCGACCTCACATTTCCCTTTAAATTCAGCGGGTAAAATGGCCTGGAAAGATTGATTGATGCGCCTTAACTGGGTAACCTTGTGCTCGAGATGAGACAGGTCACGCTTGTTCAATAAGTTACCAATTTGGCGCGAGTGTTTTCCCTTCATCCGAGCGTTATAACAGATAAAAGTAGAGAAGTCATGGTCTTAAAAACATTTTCAAAAGCGATCTTAGGTAGCCGTAACGAGCGCGTGTTAAAACGCTTGGGTCGTGTTGTTAAGCACATTAATGCCATAGAGCCAGAGATCCAGGCGCTGGATGATGATGCTTTAAAAAATAAAACCGCTGACTTTCGACAACGCTTAAATGATGGCGCGAAATTGGATAGTTTACTGGTCGAAGCTTTCGCTGTCGTGCGTGAAGTCAGTCGGCGTACGTTAGGTCTCCGGCATTTTGATGTGCAACTGATTGGCGGTATGGTCTTGCATGAAGGCAATATCGCTGAAATGCGCACGGGCGAGGGTAAAACACTGATGTCTACGCTTGCGGCGTATTTAAACGCTTTGCCTGCTAAAGGCGTGCACATTGTTACCGTGAATGATTATTTGGCGAAACGTGACGCGGATTGGATGCGTCCCGTGTTTGAGTTTTTAGGTTTAACCGTCGGCGTGAATTTGCCCGACATGTCACCGGAAGATAAGTGTGGTGCGTATGCTGCAGATATTACCTACGGTACGAACAATGAATTTGGTTTCGATTATCTGCGCGACAATATGGCCTTGTCCTTAGAGGACCGTGTCCAACGTGGCCGCTTTTTTGCGGTGGTCGATGAGGTGGATTCAATTTTAATTGATGAGGCGCGTACACCGCTGATTATCTCGGGCCAAGCTGAAGGTTCAGCAGAAGATTACGTTAAAGTTAATGCGATTGTGCCAAAACTTGTTAAGCGCGAAGAAGAAGAGGGCGCTGGCGATTTTTATTTGGATGAAAAGCAAAAACAAGTGCATTTGACGGAAGAAGGCCATGAGCACGTTGAAGAATTATTGGCCGAGGCGGGTTTGATTCAAGAAGGGCAAACACTGTATGACCCTCAAAATATTGCGTATATGCACTATCTCAATGCCTTATTGCGAGCGCATCATTTGTATCAAAAAAATGTTGAATACGTGGTTAATGCAGCGCGTGAAGTGGTGATCGTGGATGAGCACACAGGCCGTACCATGCCCGGTCGTCGCTGGTCGGATGGTTTGCATCAAGCTATCGAAGCCAAAGAGGGTGTGGCGATTCAAAATGAAAACCAAACGTTAGCCTCGATCACTTTTCAGAATTTTTTCCGTCTCTATGATAAGCTTTCGGGCATGACCGGTACAGCCGATACCGAAGCGTACGAGTTCCAGCAAATATACGGTCTGGAAGTCATCGTAATTCCAACCAACCGAAAAATTCAGCGTATTGATTACGCCGATAAAATTTACCTCACTGCCAAGGGAAAATACGATGCGGTGGTTGAGGAAGTCAAACAAGCGCAAGAAAAAGGTCAGCCTGTGCTGGTGGGTACGGCATCGATTGAAGCCTCGGAATATTTATCTGGCCTCATGAAAAAGGCCGGCATCAAGCACCAAGTGTTGAACGCGAAATACCATGAGAAAGAGGCGAGTATCATTCAAGAAGCGGGACGGCCAGGTGCGGTGACGATCGCCACCAATATGGCGGGTCGGGGTACAGATATTGTGCTGGGTGGTAATCTGGAGGCTGAACTTCATGCGCTGGGTGAAGAGGCGAGTGCAGCCGATATCCAAGCGTTACGTGAAGATTGGAAGCAACGTAATGCGAAAGTATTGGCTGCAGGTGGTTTGCACATTGTCGGCAGCGAGCGCCATGAATCGCGCCGTATTGATAATCAGCTTCGAGGTCGTTCTGGTCGTCAAGGTGACGCGGGTTCGTCACGTTTTTATTTGTCCCTAGAAGATCACCTTATGCGTATTTTCGCCAGCCCACGTGTCGCAGGCATGATGCGTCGTTTGGGCATGAAAGAAAATGAAGCGATTGAGCATCGCATTATCTCGCGCGCGATTGAAAACGCACAACGAAAAGTGGAAAGTTACCATTTTGATGTTCGAAAATCTTTGTTGGAATACGACGATGTGGCGAATGATCAGCGTAAAGTCGTTTATGAGCAGCGCGATGAGCTACTCACCGCAGCGGAAGTGAAAGACACCGTTGAAGCCATTTTGCGTGATGTGGTCGAAGAAGTGATTGAGCGCTATATCCCTAAAGAGAGCTTGGAAGAGCAGTGGGATGTTAAAGGCTTGGATGAGCTATTGGCCGCGGATTTTGGTCTACACCTTAACTTGCAAGCCATGATCGAGGCTGATGATACGCTCGATGAAGAGGCTTTGCGTGAGGCTGTGTTCAATGCGTTTGAATCGAACTTGGCTGAGAAGCGTGAGCAAATTGGCGATGAGGGTATGAACGATTTCGAGCGTTCTGTGATGCTTCAAACGCTGGATAGTCACTGGAAAGATCATTTGGCGGCCATGGATCATTTGCGCCAAGGGATTCACCTTCGTGGTTACGCGCAGAAAGATCCGAAGCGTGAATATAAAATCGAGTCGTTTCGTTTGTTCTCTAGTATGCTCGACGGCATGAAATATGAAATGCTGCAAATTTTAATTAACGCACAGGCAGCACCCGAAGAGGTCGATGCGCTCAACGAAGCTCGCCGAGAAGCACTGGCGAAACAGCAGTTTAATTATCATTTTACCGGTATCGATGAGCAACTAGAAGCTGACGCACATGAAAGCTTTGAACGAGAAAGTGGTGAGTCTGTGGTGACAGAGCAGCGCCGCGTGGGTGAAAAAGTGGGGCGTAATGATCCTTGTCCGTGTGGGTCAGGGAAGAAATACAAGCAATGCCACGGAAAATTAAATTGAGATCGTGCTTTTTAACGTCTCGGGTTTCTCCTTTGCAGGGACGACACAAGTACGTCCCTGTAGTCTCTGCTCCGGCATCCATGACTCCACAAGCCCTGCAAAGGAAAACCCCATCGCCGTTTTGCGCACGATCTTTGAGGTGTGGCGGTTTGAGGTTGCGCTTGCTCGTTGATTTTTGCTACGCTTCTCTGGGTTATTTTAGCGCTTTGTTCGGTTTTTAGTCTTCGTGTAGGAATCGTCTTTGCGAGGAGCGTAGCGACGAAGCAATCTCCAGGTTAATTCAAAAGATTGCCGCGCTCACTATCGTTCGCTCGCAACGGTTGCTATGTTAACGGCAGGGTTATTTTCATCGGGGCGGTAAAATGGAAAAGATAAAACAAGTTTACAATAAAGAGGTAAGTGATGATTGATGTGGCCGTAGGCATAGTTCTAAATCAAAAAAACGAAGTATTAATCGCGCTGCGCCAAGCCGGGCAGTCGAAAGCCGGTTTTTGGGAATTTCCAGGCGGCAAGTTAGAGAGCGGTGAAACAGGGGAGCACGCATTAATTCGCGAGCTTGAAGAGGAAGTGAATATCACGCCGACGGCGTATCAAGAACTCGGCGAGTTTCAGTATAATTACCAAGACATCGACCTGTCCGTGTGTTTGTACGTTTACGTCGTTAAAGCCTATGACGGCGAACTGAAGCCGTTGCTCAATCAAGCATTGAAATGGGTGGATTATCATCAGCTTGGCCAGGAAAAAATCCTCGAGGCGAGCAAAGTGTTTTTGCCTGAACTCACGGCGATGTTGGATAAGCTGTAGCAACCGTCTTGGATAACCTGGGAGAAATCAAACCCGGATTATCACGCCTTCGGCGTTCAATCCAGGCTACTTTTTATCGCTAACGTCAATTGCGAGCGAACGTCAGTGAGCGCGGCAATCTTTTGAATTAACCTGGAGATTGCTTCGTCGCTACGCTCCTCGCAAAGACGATTCCTACACGAAGACTAAAAACCAAACAAAGCGCTAAAATAACCCTGCCGTTAACGTAGCAACCGTCATTGCGAGCGAACGATAGTGAGCGCGGCAATCTTTTGAATTAACCTGGAGATTGCTTCGTCGCTACGCTCCTCGCAAAGACGGTTGCTACACGGAACAAACGTAGACTGGGTTGATCCGCCTTTGCTGCGAAGCAGCTACGGCGAAAGATAACCCGGAGAAGATTTACATCATTGAGCAGCGCCTTTCGCAGCATCCTGGTTCTTTCGATTCTCCATTCCTTCTTGTCAGCAGTTGGCTATTTTCATCCGCTTGAGGGCGACTGTTTTGTGGCGTTGCCCGTTGGCTTCCTAATGCTATCGTATACGCTTTGTCAAACAACTCATCAACACCCCTGTTTGCCTTTACATTACACACAGAAATTAATTTGACTCTGTCTCTGAACTCTTCAAAGAAGTGGCTTCGGCAATCCTCAAGGCTGGGTATTTCAGTATTTTGAGATTGACGGAATTGATTGATTGCAATAACAATAGGCGCATTCGGTGAATTTTTAAAACAACAGCTATAAGCGTTGACTGCTTGAGCGATGGCCTCGATTTCGCAAAGATTATCTTCGAGCTTAATAACCACGATAAAGGCATGTTGTTGTTTGTGCAGCAGTTGTTTGGTGAGAAATGTTTCATTGTCTGAGCCCATATCGTTAATCTTTAGTCTGTATTTTTTGTTGGTGGTTTCGCGCATTGTGGTATTAAAATCAGTTCCATAGGTTACCTCGCTCGAGGCATGCATCACAAAGGTTGGTTTTTGCTCGTCTGGTGTTTCACGATAGGTTTCATTATGAATGAATTGCTTTATTAGGTTTGTTTTCCCCGTTTTTGGCGCGCCGAGCACGCAAAGCTCAAGCAGTTCAGCGGGTTTGAAAGTGGGCATCTTCTTTCTCCTTTTTATAATCCACACATCCTACCATTACAGATTTTCCAAGGCGAGCCTAGGGTCTATTTAACATTCATTTTCATGCTGCAAACTGAGTAAAGTGGGTCCAAATTGCTCATTATTTTCGTTAAATAAGGCTAGCTATTCGCCTCAAATAATAAACAATTTGGTCTCAACTCCTTCAGTTTTCGCTTGCAAAAATGAATGTTAAACAGACCCTAACCTGCTTTATGAAGATAGGGGCGGTGTCTTGGTGAGCAGTTAGCGCAAGAGCATAGCCGAGACTATAGGCTCGGCGAAGCGGGCGGGCGAGACAAGGCACCGCCCCTGTCTTCAAGCAAGGTTAAACGAGCACTCGTATAAAGTCGCATAAACTTCGCCTGTCGCGCACTTCATGATAGACTCCCGCAACGGGGGAGCATTGACAATGAAACGTGTGTGTTTCGGCCTTTTGCTAGCGCTGGGTCTGTTTCAAGGCGCTTTAGCGCAAAGGGTCACGATCCATTTTTGGAACGCCATGGGTGGCAGTTTGGCGACCACGCTCAATGGCTTGATTGCGCAATTTGAGCAGCAATACCCACAGTATCATATCGTTAACGACTACAAAGGCGATTATCCGACCTTACTGACTTCCTTGGTGGCAGCTTATCGTGCGGGGCATCCGCCGGCGATTGCTCAAGTTTATGAAATTGGCACGGCGCTTATGATGTCTGAGCGCCAGGCCATTGTGCCGGTGCAAACTCTGATGACGCAAGCCGGTTATCCGCTTACGCCAAACACTTTTTTACCGGCCATTGGTTATTACTATGCCAGTCGTCAAGGGCAGTTGATGTCGTTGCCGTTTAACTCTTCATCGCCGGTGATGTATGTGAATAGGGCTGAGTTCAAGCGTGCTGGTTTAACACTGGCCGATATCCCAAGGACTTGGCCCGAAGTGAAAAGCATAGGGCTGCGCTTGCAAGCAGCAGGTGTGCACTGTGCGATCACCACAGCGTGGCCGGCCTGGATTCAGCTTGAAGAACTCAGTGCTTGGCACAATGTGCCGTATGCCAGTGCGGATAACGGTTTTGCTAGCTTTGATGTGAAAGCCTTGTACGATAACCCCATGGTGATTCATCATGTGGCATTTTTAGCTCAGCTTGAGCGCCAGCATCTTTTTGAATACGGCGGTCAGGGCGATAGTGCGGAAAGTCTTTTTACCAGCGGGCAGTGTGCAATGATGCTGGAGTCTTCGGGTGCACGCGGCGGCATTGAGCACAATGTCGGTTTTCCGGTGAGTGTGGCGATGATGCCGTATTGGCCAAACGTGAAAGGTGCACCGCAAAATACTATTATTGGTGGGGCTTCACTTTGGGTGGTGCGTGGTCAGTCTAAAGCGGTGTATCAAGGGGTGGCGACTTTCTTTCACTTTTTGTTGGAGCCTAAAACACAGCTGGAATTTCAGCGGCAAACAGGCTATCTGCCACTGACTCATGCCGGTTTTGCCTACGCGAAAAAGCTTGGGTATTATCGTGATACGCCGGGTGCGATTGTGGCTGTGAGAGAGCTTACGAATAAAGCGCCCACTGCATATTCTCGCGGTATTCGTCTCGGTAATTTTCCGCAGATTCGTGTGGTGAATAACACGGCCTTGGAATCGGTATTCTCAGGTCAGGCGACAGCGGCACAGGCTTTACACCGAGCAGCACGGCAGGCCGATGTGTTGTTAAACCGTTTTTCAGAGATGACACAATGAACTCACAGGTGATTTTTAAAAACAAACTTTTGCCAGTTTTGCTGATACTGCCGCAAATACTCATTACCTTGGTTTTTTTTATTTGGCCGGCGTTTGAAGCGTTATGGCAATCATTTTTCATTGAAGACCCGATGGGGTTTCATCAGCACTTTGTAGGCCTTAAAAACTTTGCGGCTTTGTTTGCTAGTCATGCCTATCTTTACAGTATTGTCATGACCTTGGTGTTCAGTGTTTGCGTTACCGTCTTGACGATGGCAGGTGGCTTGTTGTTTTCAGTTTTGGTCAATCGCGTTACGCGCGGGCAAAAACTGTATATGCTTTTGTTAATGTGGCCCTATGCGGTTGCGCCGGCTGTGGCGGGTATCTTGCTGCGTTTTATGTTTGATCCGGCCATTGGCATTGCGCCGTATTTGTTGCGTCACGTGGGTATACACTGGGATTACCATGTGAGTGCATACCAGGCCCTATTGTTAATTATTTTGGTCGCTGTGTGGCAACAAACCTCCTATAGCTTTTTATTTTATTTGGCGGCCCTTCAAGGCGTGCCAGATTCTTTGCATGAAGCCGCAGCGATGGATGGCGCCAATGCTTGGCAGCGTTTTTGGCATGTGACGTTTCCTTTGTTGTCGCCCACCACATTTTTCTTGGTCGTCATGAATATGTTGTATGCCTTTTTTGACACCTTTGGCATCATTCAAATTGTCACGCAGGGTGGGCCGGCGAATGCCACACAAACCCTGGTGTATAAAGTGTATAACGATGGTTTTGTGGGCTTAGATTTTGGCAGTTCTGCGGCACAGTCAGTGATATTGATGTTGGTGATTGTCGGCTTAATGGTGATTCAATTTCGGGTCATTGAAAAGAGGGTGCATTACTGATGAAAAGCTCTCGCGCCAGTCAATACGCCACACATGCTTTACTCATTATCGGCTTGTTGGTTTTATTGCTGCCAATTTATTTTGCCTTTGTGGCTTCCACACATTCAGTGAAAGCCTTGCTCACTGCACCCATTCCTTTTTGGCCCGGGCATCATTTTTTATCAAATTACGCGACTGTGCTGTTTCATGGCGTGAAAACCCTGGGTGGCGAGCCTGTGTGGCATTTATTGTGGAACAGTTTTTGGATGGCATTTTTTATTGCAGCCGGTAAGGTAGTCGTTTCGCTGCTTTCAGCGTTTGCTTTGGTGTATTTTCGTTTTCCCTTGCGCACCTTAGGCTTTTGGTTGATTTTTCTCACGCTGATGTTACCGGTGCAAGTGCGAATCGTGCCCACCTTTCAGGTCGTCGCGCAGTTGGGTATGTTGAATCATTTTTCGGGTTTGTGTTTGCCGTTAATTGCTTCGGCCACGGCCACATTTTTATTCCGACAGTTTTTTATGACCATGCCGCGAGAGCTTTGTGAAGCGGCGAAAATGGATGGGGCAGGGCCTATGCGATTTTTTTGGGACATTGTATTGCCGCTGTCTAAAACGAATATTGCAGCACTGTTTGTGATTATGTTTGTTTATGGTTGGAATCAATACCTCTGGCCATTGATCGCGACCAGCAGTGCCAACATGAGTACGGTAGTGATGGGCATTCAAAAGCTCGCTTTAGCGGCTGATCAAGTGCCTAGCTGGGATTTGATCATGGCCACAGCGATTTTGGCATTGATCGTACCGGTGTGCGTGATGCTGATTATGCAGCGTTGGTTTGTGAAAGGTTTGGTGGATACGGAAAAATAATGATGGCGACATTAACATTAAAACAATTGAAAAAATCCTATGATCAAGTGGAGGTTCTTCACTACATCGATCTGACTATCGACGAAGGAGAGTTTATTGTCGTCGTCGGCCCATCCGGCTGTGGCAAGTCGACATTCTTGCGATTATTAGCTGGGCTCGAAACCGTCACCGAAGGTGAGCTCTGGTTAGGCGATAAAAACATTACGCACACGCCGGCTAAATCACGCAATATGGCCATGGTGTTTCAAAATTATGCTTTGTATCCACATATGAGCGTATTTGACAATATGGCCTATGGCTTGAAAATTCGTGGCTTTGCGAAAAATGATATTAAAGCCCGGGTGGAAGAGGCGGCCGAGATGCTGGATTTATCCCATCTTTTGAAGCGCAAGCCACGCCAATTATCCGGTGGTCAGCGCCAGCGTGTGGCTATGGGGCGTGCGTTGGTGCGTCATCCATCGGTGTTTTTGTTTGACGAACCTTTGTCGAATTTAGATGCCAAGCTGCGTGTGGACACACGTGTGAAAATTCATAAGCTTCAACGTCGTTTAGGCATTACCAGTGTGTATGTGACGCACGATCAGACCGAAGCCATGACCTTGGCGGATCGTTTGATCGTGTTAAATAAGGGGTATGTGGAGCAAATTGGCACGCCTCTGGAACTTTACCATCATCCGCGCACAAAATTTGTGGCGAGTTTTATAGGTTCACCTGCGATGAACTTTATCGAGCTCTCTGTTGATGAGCAACGCCAAAAACTGGGTAAGGCCGTGAGCCAGGAGCCCGTTTGTGTCGGTATTCGTCCAGAGCATTTTCAATTTTTGCTAGAGGGTCAAGCGGGTTTTTGCTTGAAAGCGCGTGTGGATATGATCGAAGCCTTGGGTCATGAGTATATTGTTTTTTCAAAGGTGTTGGGCTCGGATGAGGAGTTCTCAGTGCGCTTAAAGGAAAAGCCTGTGGTCACTGAAGGTGATGAGGTGTTTCTTTATGCGCCTGCCGATAAGATGCATTTTTTTGATGTAACATCGGGTGTGGCGATAAACTTGTAGCAACCGTCTTTGCGAGGAGCGTAGCGACGAAGCAATCTCCAGGTTAATGAGCCAGATTGCCGCGCTCACTGGTGTTCGCTCGCAATGACATTAGCCATAAACTGGGTTAAGCGAAGCGAAAACCCGGGTTGATATTGGGTTGCACTATAGGTTTGATCTAAATAGCGCAAATGCTCAGTTCAAACTCTATAGCATGATGACTCTGAATAGGGCGAGAACGGTTGGCGGTTAAAAATCGCAAGGTGAAGCGGTGTTTGCCCGCGCTGATTTCAGGGTAAACGTTGAGTGATTTGCCTACGGTTACGCGAAGCAATTGGCAAGCCGGTGAGGTGCTTAAGTTTTCATGATAAAAGCCGCTGTCGGCGATAACGCTTTTTTCATTGCCGCTGCCGCGAATGATGCTCAGTATAAAACTCACGATAGCTTCGATCGGTTTGAGCTGAGAAAGCCAGGTCTTGATTTGTTTTGTTTGCGATTCGCTATCCATCGATAGCCAATAAAAATAAGCAGGCATATCAGAGCAGCTACCATTACCTGCTGTATTTAAGTTCGAACGGATCATGGATAAGAATTCATTTTCAGCCAGCTCTTTGCCAAGTTTGCCGGAGCAGGTTGATAAGTAGCTCAAGTGCTGATCAAGTGCTTTAAGGCTTACCCCCAGTGTTTCTTCTTCCACACCGGGTGAGCCAGATAATCGTTTCAAGCTATCTGAAAAGCGTAAAAGCTCTTTTGTGAATTTGGACTTGAGGTCCGGCCGGTCGAGTACGCACACGATTTCAATCAGTAGCTGCATGGTGTACTGTGCATTGCGTTCATTGAAGTGTGCTAAGTTCTCTGAAATCGTCGAGAAAAGGTATTCAAGCCGTAGACAAACGCGCGTGAGCTCGCTGGTGGGGTGCTCGAAGGTGAGTGTGTTTTGCATCATGCGCTTGTCTCAAAATCCATAGGGGCATTCTAGCCGATTATTCTGGTGGCCTCAATCTTTGAGCTCAGCCATTATCTTATTATGGTAGTTCGTGATCTTTTCTCTAAGGGTGTCAAGATCACTGGTATTGTCGATGATGTCATCTGCGGCTTTAAGTCGACTTTGTTCGTCAATTTGAGCATTAAGCATGGCAAGCGCGTGTTGTTCATCGCAGTGATCTCGCATCATCAACCTTGAAAGCCGCGCCGCTTCAGGGCTGTGGATCACGAGAATGCGGTCCAATAGCGAGTTGGGCAGGGTTTCAACGAGCAGTGGGATGTCCAAAATGATGTAGGGCTCACTTGTGTGTTGTAAAGCTTCGGTGCTCATCGCCGCGCGGACCAAGGGGTGGAGCAGGGCTTCAAGCCAGGCTTTGTCATTAGGGTGCTTTAAAATATGCGATCGCAGCGCAGCTCGATTCAAAGAGCCGTCGGCATTGAGTACCGCTTGGCCAAATTTTCTATGAATCTCTGTGAGTGCCGGCATGCCGGGCGAAACAAGATCGCGAGCAATTTGGTCTGCATCAATGACGGTCACGCCCAGCGATTTAAAGATGTCGCTGGCGGTGGATTTGCCGCTGGCGATACCGCCTGTAAGACCTATCTTTTTCATGCTCTACCCGGATGGTTTTGTGCGCTGAAAAACTATAACTAAATCATCTTACCTAAGTCAACAATGGGCAGGTAAATGGCCATCATGACGACACTGATCAGGCCCGCCATGAAGAGCATAAGTCCAGGTTCTAGGTAGCGTTGTAAAGTCTCGAGATCATGTGTGAAGGTATCACTGTAGAGTTTAGCTAAGGTTTCCATGCTCTGAGCCAGTGACGCTGTTTGTTCGCCGATGAATAAAAGCTGTTTAACGATGGCCGGGCAGTGAGAGATTGAGTCTATGCTTTGGTGTAATGTTTGCCCAGCTTTCAATTGATCAATGACCTGCAAGAGTCGTATTGAGATGGGCAAGCAGGTGTTAGTGTTTGCGCACTGTGCTAGTGCTTCGGCTATAGGAAAGCCACTTTTTAGGTAGGTGTTGACTTGATGAAACAGTAAGCTTAAGACTTGGGTTTGGTACGGTTTGCAACAGAGCAAGAAAAGCGCTTGGACGCGGTAGCGAATACGGTAGTGTTTTTGATAGAGTGCCGCGCTACAGATAGCCATTAAAAATATGGCTAGAGCGAGTGCCCAGCCGAACTGTGATAGCCCATGACTGAACGATACTAGGCATCGAGTTAAGCCAGGCAGGGCTTTCCCGTTATCATCGTAAAGCGATTGGATTTGTGGCAGGCTCAACTGCACAAAAGCGATAATGCTTAATAAGCCCGTGAATAATGTCATGCTTGGGTAGCTTAAGGCTTTGATGAGCTTTTTCTTGCTCACGTTGAGTGAGTGCAACTGTTGGTGTATCCGCTTTAAGGTTTCACTGAGTTGGGCTGTTTGTTCACCACTGTCGATGGCTGAAAGACACCAGGCCGGTAGTTCACTTAAGTAATGTTGGCACGCGCTGTAAAATGTTTCGCCAGCATTGAGACGCGCCAGGATTTTTTTCGATAACGCTTGCGTGTGGTGATCATGGCTTTGTGTGAGTAACTGCAAAGCAGTACCCAAATCCATGTGATGCTCTAAAAATTGACTGAGTGATGCAAGAAAGGTTTGTTGGCGTTTATTAGAGTGCTTGCCAAGCCTGAGTGTGTGAGAAGATTGCTCGATCGACAGTGGTGTGATCTGACGTGAGGCAAGAATGGCTTTCGCCATAGACAGTGTTTTAGCTTTAAGTGTGCCAGCACCATCACGGCTTTGATATTTGAATGTTGGCATAAAAATTTCCAGCTATAAAACCCGGCATAGCTCGGCTTCTGTGGTGCGACTTTGTTCGATCAGCTGTTTCGCAGCGCTCTCCAGGGTGCCTATCGTATGACAGTCTGAGTCTTTAATTGTCTTTTTTCTGACAAGGGCTTCGCGCAGTGCATTATTCACTTCGATGAGTTCAAAGATACCGGTACGTCCTTGAAAGCCCTGGTGGCATTTGTCGCAGCCTTTGCCTTGGCAAATGGTACAGAGTAGGCGAACGAGTCGCTGCGAAACAATGAGCTTAAGGTTATGGGCGATATCGTAAGGTTCAACCCCTAGGTGTTTGAGTCGATTAAACGCATCAATCGCCCGGTGGCAGTGTAAGCTTGAAAGTACCAGGTGACCAGTCTGTGAGGCTTTCAATGTGATGTTGGCCGTTTCGGCATCGCGTATTTCGCCAAGCATAATAATATCAGGGTCTTGTCGTAGTGTGCTGCGAAGAATTTTTGAAAAATCGAGGTCAATTTGACTCTGTGTGGGCACTTGATTAACCCCTTCAATTTTAATCTCCACAGGGTCTTCTATGCTCACAATATTATTTTCAATGGTATTTAGCGTTTGCAGAGCACTGTACAATGTTACAGTTTTCCCACTACCGGTCGGCCCGCAAATTAAAATTAAACCTTCACTGCTATGAATATGCTTGATGAAGCAGGCTGCCTGCTTTTCGTCCATGCCAAGTGTTGCGATATCGAGTGTCAAGCGTGATGATTGAAGTAAGCGCAGCACGAGTTTTTCTTGCTGTATGGTAGGGCAGCTGCTCACGCGTATGTCGACCATTTTTTCGCTGAGCTTGATTTGTAGTCTGCCATCTTGGGGTTTTCGTGTTTCGGTGATATCCAGCTTGGCTTCCGTTTTAATGAAATTCACTAAGCGCTTACCCAGCGCCTTTTCTAAATTGTCGTAATGATGTAGTAGCCCGTCTCGTCGTAAGCGAATTCGGTACGTGTTTTGGAAGGGCTCTATATGAATATCTGAAATATGTTGTGCTTGTGCAAATTCCACTAATTTGCTAAAGCCTGTATGAAGCTTGGCATCTAGTGCATCAAAGCGTGCGTTTTCGGTCATGGTTTGCAAAGCCCTGCGTTTAGACAGGTGCCGCCCACGCTAAAATCCGCCCCATTAGCATCCGGTGTGAGCGTGTAGGTGTAGCTGCCGGCAGCTTTGCTTGCCGTGGCGGTGATTACACCCTGGCTAACGATAATGCTTTTGATATTTTGATTGGAGCTCGGTGAATCCGGCACGCCATTTTCACCGTTATTAATGGCAGACATTTCAGTACCTTCTTGTAGCGCTAAAGCGACAGCAGCGCGATAAGGCTCACACGCCACCAGCACACCGGTGAAGCGCGCACGGTGTGTGTAGTATTGATACGTGGGCAGCGCAATCGCTGCTAAAATACTCACGATTGCCATAACAATCATGAGCTCCATGAGCGTAAAGCCACGAGCATTCATTAAAATCTCCAGGGAAAGGTTGGGATCTGAACGCTAACGCAAGGTGTTTTGCATTTCAAGTGTATAAGCCAAGAGAATGTTCAGCGAGAAACAGGCGCTAAATTTTTGTATAGAAAAAAACGTTGGCGTAGCCCCAGGTCATCAACAATAATTCGTGGTGACTCAGTGTAAAGCGAGGATCGTCGAGTGGGCGGCTGATCAGTGCAATCTGTGTGCCTGGCTTTAGCTGCAAAAGTTTTTGAAACATGGTTTGCCAAAAGTCTTCAATAAACGCGGTGGCATTGATAAAGATGACATCGTAAGTTGACCAGTCGACGGTCAGAAAATCAGCATTGATTAGGTTCACCTGGGTTTCGTTGATCATTGCTTTGAGGTGTTTGTCTTTTTGGGCTTTGCTGAGTATCTCAAGGCTTGTTTTATGCATGCTAGGGATGAGCTCAATCCCGGTCACTGAATGAGCCGGGCTCATGGTCGCAGTGATCAGTGTGTTCTTGCCAATACTTGAGCCCAGTTCTAAAAATCGACTGCTGTTATCAATGGGTAACTGTTCTAGGACGCGTAAATACGCGTGAAAACAAATTTCACCGTAGGTCAGCTCGGGTTTCGCATGGCCCTTAGGTTGATAGGCTTTAGCGAGTGCAAAACCATTGGTGTTTTGATAGTGCTGGAGGAAAAAACGTTTTAGTCGCCGTGTCTTTAGATAAGTTTTAAGCATGGTTTATGTTAAACAAAGCTGTGAACTTGGGCAAGCTTGAAGTCGCTTGAAGTTTATGTCCAGATGGCCACGATGGCCATCAGCACGAAGCCCAAGATAACAAACGAGTAGTGCTTTAAGTTGCAACACTTCTCAACCATGACAGCTCGAGACAAGCCGTGCAGGGTGCCGAGATAAATAAAAGTACCGGCGGCAATCGAGCTGAAAATCGGCATGGCCAGCGGCAGTTGTGTGGTGTAGTGGGAGACTAAATCGCCGAAGAAAATACCCAGCGGCGTCATGAGCGCAAAAATCATGAAACCTCGAACACGCTGAGATTGTGTGAGGCAGCTTTTGTTGAGTTGTATGGCAAGCGCAAAGCCTGCTGCCCACTTGTGGGCAATGATGGCGATAAATATCACAGTCATCACAGGGGCTGAGTGGGCCAAGCCGAGTGCTGCACCGGCAAAAAAGGAATGCAGCGAGAGCATGATCAGGGCCAGTATGGCGAAGCTTGGGCTTTCAGCCCCTTGGTGTTCGTAGACTTCGCGACCCAAGTGCTCAAGCCACAATAAACCTAGAAATACAGCACCCGCAATCACGTAAGGAAAGGGGTAGTCCAGGCCTGCACTGAAAAAATCTTGGCTGGCGTCGCCTAGCATGTGGATCAAGCCAGCGCCCAGGAATACGCCAGAAGCCAGTGCTTCGCCAATCGGAAAATCCATGTGGCTGGTTTTTGTGCGCTGGCGAAACGGGATCCAGGCTGCGGCGATTGCGATAATGAAGATCACCGCAGAGGTGATGAGTTTCAGCGTGCTTAGGTGTGTCATGCAAGGTCTCTAGCGTTGTTTGTGTGTATGATCGTGATTTTAGCAAATCTGTCAAGTTTACTGGTATGGTGGGGTGCGATTAAAAGTGTAGGTTTTCATGCCGCTTTTCTTTCTTCCCAATAATCATTCCACTGTCCATTGGCGCGATTGACTCTA
>PCWT01000041.1 GCA_002796245.1 Gammaproteobacteria bacterium CG11_big_fil_rev_8_21_14_0_20_46_22
ACACGCAAGTACATGAGCACGTTGAAGAAAATTTGCGTTCAAGATCGACCAAAAATGGACGTTTCCTGTTTTAATGGGACAGCCCTGCCTAATACAGCTTATGCCTTATCCATTAAACTTAAAAACACGCTTAGAGCTTTGCAAACTGGTCAGCTCAGCCATCAAGGTTACTAAAGATTATTATCTTTCAGGGCCGCACAGCGATGCAGCCACAGGCTTGGATCTCAATATAAAACAAGCTTACCAATCGTTTAAGTCAGAAAACAAAATCGCCAATGAGCATTTCAACAACATTTACCGCGCCCTAAAAGCCAGCCAGCCCGGCTTAAAAAGCGCCTATTTCACGCTAGCCTTTTTCATCAACCAGCTTATCGCACTAAAACCAAACCAAGCTGAGAAAGCCAAAAGACCCAAAGGTTGGCCGCGCATGGATATCATCGATAAACTGCGCTGGTGTATCCAACACGGCCAGCCCACGGATAAAGAGATAGTGACCGAGATAGGACAAAAAGAAGACTGGGAGCTCAACCCCCTCTTCCTAAGCCTAGCCAAACAAGCGTACTGGCATTTTTCTGATGGAACGCTCAAATACAGACCACGGCACCTCAAGTTTATGAATGACGATGAATACAGTGAGCTGTGCGAAACAAACAGCCAAATCGGCAATGATAAGCAGAAATATACTCTACCCCCCTCCGGTGGCGACATCACACCAGGAGAAACAGGGTTGCTACCGCGGATAAGCCTTAAGCGTGGCGATGGCGACAGCAACGAAACAGAGCAAACGCTTTTCACAAAAGTTGTCCCATTCGAATCTGGCATGATAGAGCATCACCTCAATAAGCGTGTTTCAGACGACTTGGATGCTGAGCACTTTATTGGATTATCAGGCGTGAGAGACTACGGCATGTTTAGCCTGGTGACCACAAGCGCATACACGGACAGCACAGACCTATTGGACTACTTAAACGGGCACGCAACGCTCGAACCTGAAAAAGCGATTCAGATCGCCAGAGCTATTTACAAAGACTACGAAGAGCGCTTTTATCACCGTGGTGTTGTACACACCGACATCAAAGCCGACAATATTCGGATTAAACGTGATGGCGAGGGGGTGCGAATTATCGACCTCGACCTAGCTTGCGCCCTAGACTCGGCTAATGAAAAACTGGGAGGACTAAAAACACGCGCGAGTCACATAGCCATCTTCGAACCTCAGGAAAATCGAATCCATTATCTATCACAAGCAGACCTTCAAAACCGGTTAAACCGAGGAGAACGCGTTCACTGTATTTCCAACCTTGACAAGACCGTCGCCCAGATTGCACCTTGGGCACTGGTAACACACAACGAAAGCTATACGGTTGAACCCAGCCTGGATTTTTACAGCCTGAGCAAAGTGTTTCGCCAGCTATTCCAAAAAGCTGGGTTTTTACACACCCTCTCACAAGAGCGCAGCTTTTACACAAAAGGTTTCTCAAGACACTGTAGACTTGAAACGATCAATGACTGGCTGAACACACTGGAATTAGAAGTGACAAACCAACGCTCACAACGCCAAGAAGTAACACAACCCTTCGGCTCCACCGCTGCGATACTCAGCAACTGCACAAGGCGAGGCCCAGTTTGTGCAGACATATTTACTGATGAACCAGCGTATGATGACGGAGAAAGCATCGAGTCGACAGACTCAGCAACCTCACAAGCAAGCGCTGGTAAACTAGCTGAACAAGCCCCTTGTTTCACCGAAACCTTAGAGTATGACGGTGACACAGACAGCTCAGCAAAAGACAGCCTTACGTCTGCTGAACTTGCACAAGTGAGCTTTTTCGGCATCGAATTCAGTAGCTCCTGACTGGCATCAAACCCCTGCACCTAGGTAAATTCGCGCTATACTGTGTGGAACCCGGGTTGAATCAAAAAAAGGATAAACATGCCAGGCGCACCAGGAGAACAAACGCGGCCTGCAGCCATTAATCACTGGCTAGGTAAGCTTCTAGAAGCCGCCTACATCTTTTACCATGAGCAAGCGACAGCACGAACCCCTTCTTTTCGCGAAAAATTTAAACACGCCTACACCGAGCTATTTCAAGAAATTCCAAGCCCTAAAGAAAGATCGCAGTTCAGCCAGCACACCATGACGAGCCCTTGCCGCTGCGCGAGAAAGCCCACTCGATTTAGCTCTACACTTTTGGTAAGCTCAAGTCATGAATCAAAAGCCATTAAACACAGAATCATTTCCACTACGCTGGGTGGACATGGATGCGTACCAGCATTTGAATAACGGCAAGTATTTTGACTTAATGGGCGAGACGCGTGCCGCTTTTATTCATGCCGTTTGCCCAGGCTTAGAGACCTTTTATGTGCTAATCGACGTGGGCTGCCAGTTTATTAAACCACTCACCTACCCCGACACCGTAACCATCAAACAGTATTTAACAGCTTACCATAAAGCCAGCTTTGAAATGCGTTATGAGATTTTTTCAAGCGATGAGCCGAACAAACCGGCCGCCAAAGGCCACGCCAAACTTTGCTGCATCGATGCAAAAACACAGAAAGTCTGCGCGATACCCGAAGCCCTGAAAGCCGCCTTTACGCGCGATAATCTGACAGACGAATAACTTTTTTATCATCATGCCCTATCGCGATCACTTCATGATTGCGCATATAAATGGGCACCACAAAGCGGCGGTCCTCAGCTTGCTGATACACCGACATACGAAACATGCGCATGATCACCATTTTTTTATCGAACTTTAATCGCCAGCTATGCACGGCCACCGTGCCATCAAGCAGCTGCAATTGCTTTTCTTTGCAATAATCGCGACCCGCCTTGCTTGCAACTTCTTTAGCCTTCATGCTGTCCTGCCAGAACCAAACAGCCACGGCAAGTGTGATCAGTAATAATATCGTGACTAACATGGCATTAATCAAACCCATACAAAGGAATACGAATATTCCAAACCACCGCCATAATGCGAATAGCCGTGGTTAAACCCACGCAGGCCCACATTAAAATGGCGCTCGGAAAAAAAGGCAGCAACAAAACGTAAATCGTCGCGCCAATCACCACCGCAAAGGCGTAAATCTCACCGTGAAAAATCAAAGGCACTTGCGCACACAAAAAATCACGAATAAAACCACCCCCCAAACACGTGATTAAACCACAAAGTACCGCTGCTCCCGGCGCCACACCTGCATGCAAACCGATTTGCGTACCCACAATCGCAAACAACCCCAAACCAAAGGCGTCACAATACACAATGGCCCGCTCAAAATGCCGACGATAGCTCGCAAAGCGCTCGCGCACCAACCAAAACACAACGATGAGGGTGGGCAAAATCGCCGCCCAAACATACGCCACATCGTGCATCCAAAACACCGGCGTCAAACCCAATATGGCATCCCGAATCGTGCCGCCGCCATTACCCACAATAAAGGCAATCACTAAAATACCACCGATATCCATACGCTTTCGCATGGCTGATAAAGCACCGCTGAGCGCAAAGGCGGTGGTGCCCGCAAGGTCAAATGCTTCTAATAACATGATTAATGCCTCGAACTGTAACGCTGGCGCAAATACATAAACATGGCTCGCGCACCAATTAAATCGCCGCCCACCGCATGACCGGGGCGCGCTTCAAAACTCCAGCCCGACACATCACAATGCACCCAATCCACATCTTGCGAAATGAAGTTTGATAAAAACAATGCGGCTTGAATGGCACCGGCAAAACCATTGAGCCCCGAATTACTCATATCCGCAATCAAGCTAGTTAAATACGTTTGATATGCCGTGTATAGCGGCATCTGCCACAAACAATCGCGTTCTTGTGCGGCAACACTCACCAACTGGCGAGCGAGCTCATCATTATTTGAAAACAAATTGCCGATCTGAGGCCCCAGCGCCACACGCGCCGCACCGGTTAAGGTCGCAAAATCGATTAACAGCTCAGGCCGCTCGCTGGAGGCTTCTGTCAAGGCATCGGCCAATACCAAACGCCCTTCCGCATCTGTGTTAGTGATTTCTACCGTCTTACCATTTCGCATTTTAATGATATCGCCCGGGCGATACGACTCGCTAGAAATACCGTTTTCAACGGCAGGAATCAACACACGCAAACGCAACGGCAAATTATCTTGCATAATCATTTTCGCCAAGGCGATCACATGCGCCGCGCCACCCATATCTTTTTTCATGAGCAACATACTGCCGCCTGTTTTGATATCCAAGCCACCCGTATCAAAGCACACGCCTTTACCGACCAAGGTGATCTTCGGGTGAGAGGGATCGCCCCACGTCAGATCAATCAATCGGGGCATTTGGCTACCGGCGCGGCCGACCGTAAAAATGGCGGGGTAATTTTCATCGAGCAAAGCTTCATCGATAATCTGAGACACGTCCGCACCGTAAGCCGCAGCGAGCTCCGCCACCGCTTCGGCTAAATCCAAAGGCCCCATGTCTTCTGTGGGCGTATTAATGAGATTGCGCCCCAAGTGTGTCGCCGAGACCATGTTTTCAACCAAGGCGTCATCGCACTGTTTTGGCAAAACCAATACCGCCGGTTTTCGCCGTGCGGTTTTATACCGCTCAAATTGATAGGTGCCCAGGCCCCAATAGACTGCTGCCTGTTGTAAGGCGGGGCGCATCGAGTCTTGATCCAAAGCATAGAGACCTTCCGGCAAGAGCAAAGGCAGCATGCCCACTGCCCGTAAATCATCTTTTTTATCAACACCTAACAATACCTGCTCGCGCTCACCGGCTTCACTCGTCAACACACAAAAGGTACCAGGCTCAGCCTTAAAGCCCAAAGCCTTGAGCTGAAGCTGCACACGTGCGGTTTGCGCTAATAGAAAGCCCTGAAATTCATCGCAAGGAATCGCGACAATCGAACAAGCGTGCGTCCGTGGTTCTGAGGTGTAGCAATTTAACATTATTTTTCCCGATTTTAGTCTGGCCAAAGTTTAATCATATCGTGCAAGCTTGTAAACCATCGTTTAAAGATCTAATCTAGGGCGTGTCCCTGAACTCTCGGTAGGTGCGAAAAACAAGCGATGAGTTTAGGGACATGCCCTACTTCTGTCATGGATAACACAAGGAAATAGCACGATGCGTATCTACAGACCCCTACTCGCTCTCGCCCTAGTACTGCCAAGCCTGGTCTTTGCTGCGAAACACACCCCATTGGTGACACCCGCCGTGCAGGATCAACTGACATCGGCCCAAGTGCTCAAGCGCTTAAAAGCAGGTAACGCACGTTTTGTGAAAAACAAAACCCACCATCAAAACTTCCACACCAACCGACAACAAACCGCCGCACAACAACACCCGGCCGCCGTGATCTTAAGCTGCATCGATTCACGTGTGCCGCCCGAGATTGTCTTCGATCAAGGTGTGGGCAATGTCTTTGTCAGCCGTGTCGCTGCCAATGTAATTAACAAAGATATTCTGGGCGGTCTGGAATTTGCGACAGCCGCTGCAGGGGCGAAATTAATCGTGGTCATGGGCCATGATAGCTGCGGCTCGGTGCGAGGCGCTTGCCAAAATGTGAAGCTTGGCAACCTCACCCACTTACTCAATAAAGTTAAACCCGCCGTTGACCAGGTGAAAGAAAAACAAGGCGCTGTAAATTGCGAAAAAGCCCACGATGTGGATGCCATTGCGAAACAAAACGTGATCAACGTAGTCAATGCCATTGCAAAAGACAGCCCCGTGATCGCCAAACTTCTAGACGAACACAAAATTGCGATCATTGGCGCGATGTATCACCTAAGCACCGGGAAAGTCAGCTTTTTCAATGAAAAACACTAAGCGTTATTGGGCTGCAATCACAATAATTGCAGCCTTGCCCCTACTGGCTAAAGCGGCCACCGCGATCTTCGCTGGCGGCTGCTTTTGGTGCATGCAGTCAGACTTTGACAAACTCAAAGGCGTCACAAAAACGGTCGTCGGCTACGATGGAGGCACACGAGAGAACCCAAACTATGAGCTGGTTTCAAGTGGTGCCACACGTTACGCGGAGGCGATCAAGGTCACTTATAACCCACGCACGATTAGCTACGCACAATTGTTGACTTATTTTTGGCGCCATGTCGATCCGACGGTTAAAAATCAGCAGTTCTGCGATCACGGATCACAATACCGAACCGCTATTTTTTACATTAACGCAGAACAAAAGAAAACAGCCGAAACCTCAAAGCAAGCCACTGCACGTAAGCTCGGCAAAACGGTTTACACAGACATCACACCGTCCACCCATTTCTACCCGGCCGAGAAATACCACCAAGATTATTACAAGAAAAATCCGATTCGTTATAAGTTTTACCGCTGGAACTGCGGCCGCGATCAACGTTTGGAAAAAATCTGGCATGAAAAATAAATTCGTCGCATTTTGCATTTTCACCCTCATCACCGGAGCCAGCATGGCCGCAAACTATCAACACTTCAACAAAACCGAGCGCCTTAAGCAGTTAAACAAAGAGCAATACGCAGTCACACAGAAAGAAGCGACCGAGAAACCTTTTAAAAACGCTTACTGGGATAACAAAGCCCCTGGCATTTACGTGGACGTGGTCTCAGGCGAGCCCTTATTCAGCTCCACCGACAAATTCAAATCCGGCACAGGCTGGCCAAGCTTCACACGCCCGATTGACGATGAATTCATTGTCACCAAGGAAGATCGCACTTTGTTTTTTATTAAACGCACCGAAGTGCGCTCAAAATATGGTGATTCACACTTAGGCCACGTGTTTGACGACGGCCCTGCGCCCACGGGCTTGCGCTACTGCGTCAATTCCGCCGCCTTACTGTTCATCCCCGCCAGCGAGCTAAAGCAAAAAGGCTACGGGCGGTACGAGTACTTATTTAAGTAACCACCACCTCGCGTAGCCTGGGTTAAAATGCGAAGCATTGAAAACCCAGGTTTGGTTTCTCCCGGGTTATCGTCACTACGCTCCTCAACCCAGGCTACTTTTACCTCGTGTTTGATCGCGTGATTGCCAAAAAAAACGCCCTCAACGAGGGCGTTCTACGCATTCAAACAACAAAGCTTATACGCACTCTTCAGCCGGATAAGTACCTCTATCCAAAGCTTCAATAGCCGGGTAATAGCCTTTGTCTAAAGCTTCCGCCACGGCTAAATTAGTAATGCGGCCATCACACACATTCAAGCCAGCCAGCAAATACGGATCATCCTTCATCGCTTCTTTATAGCCTTTATTCGCCAAAGCAATAATAAACGGTAAGGTTGCGTTATTCAATGCGAACGTAGAAGTACGCGGTAGGGCGCCAGGCATATTGCCCACACAGTAATGCACAATATCATTCACCACATAGGTTGGGTCATCGTGTGTGGTTACATGCGAAGTCTCAAAGCAACCGCCTTGATCAATAGCAACGTCAACAATCACAGAGCCTGGGCGCATCGACGCGAGCATGGCTTTGCTGACTAAACGCGGGGCTGCTGCACCTGGAATCAAGACCGCACCAATCACAAGGTCCGCACGCTCAACGTGCATCGCCAAAGCATCTTGCGTTGAATAAATTGTGTTAATACGGCTGCCAAATTCATTATCGAGCTCACGCAAGCGCGGCAAGGAGCGATCCAACACGGTCACAGAGGCTTCCATACCGACTGCCATGCGAAGCGCGTTAGTGCCGACAACACCACCGCCGATCACCACCACATTCGCGGCAGCCACACCGGGCACACCGCCGAGCAATATACCGCTACCACCTTGCGCCACTTCTAAGCAATGCGCACCGGCTTGGATAGACATACGGCCCGCCACTTCACTCATCGGCGACAATAACGGTAATGCACCAAAACGATCGGTTACCGTTTCATAGGCGATGGCCACGCAGCCTGAATCTTGCAAGAACTGTGTTTGAACAGGATCCGGTGCCAAATGCAAATAGGTAAATAACACCTGGCCTTCACGCAATTTCTTGCACTCTTCAGGCTGAGGCTCCTTGACTTTAATCACCATCTCAGCGCGCGCAAAGATCTCATCAGCAGTGTCAACAATCTCAGCGCCAGCAGCAACATAATGCTCATCTAAGCACGCAATAGCCGCGCCCGCATTTCTTTCAATCATTACCTCATGGCCATGCGCCACAAGCTCTCGCACGCTTCCCGGGGTTAGACCGACCCGGTATTCACGGTTTTTTATCTCTTTAGGTACACCAATTAACATTATCGCTTCCTCTTTAATTATTGATCACGTAAATTTCGTTCAAAATCATCAACGGCAATCACTTCATGACGAAGCTTATCGGCAGCTTGCCATTGCTCATACTGCGATGAACTGATGATACCGGCTTCTTTAGCTTTCTCAACGGCTTCGTCAAAATTAAATGCAACGACGCGTTTGTCACGAACCGCCTGATTCACGGCCTTTTCAATTGGCTCAATACGAATGGCTGCCACCATGGCCTCATCAAATAAAGCCACGTGGTTGTGCGCCTGCGCATCCGTGCAAATACCACGCGTTAAGCGGTCACGCACAGCCGATGGCGACATCAGCAACTCAGCAAGCTCATGATCCAGCTTATCACTGGGCGCCTTTAGAGTTTGCCCCAAGGGTAAACAAATTGCGCGAAGCGTGACCGCAGCGACTTTATCAGGCAAGCCCTGAATCACTGCCAGCGCCGTGGATTGAAGTTTATACAGCAAATCTTCACAAGCCCAACGGCATAAGTTCCACTCATCATCTGGCTCACCATGATCATAATACGTTTTCAACACCGCAGAGCCAATATAGAGAAAGCTCAGCATATCACCAAGCCTTGCTGACACACGCTCTTTTCGTTTTAAAGCGCCGCCGTAAATAGCCATCGATGCATCAGTGAGTAAAGCAAAAACCGCACTGAAACGGCTGAACTGCTGATAGTAAATTTTGGCGCGACTTGAAGGCACCTTGGCAAAACGTGCGCCACTTAAACCGTGAATCAAACTTCTCGCCACATTGGAAAAAGCAAAGGCGATATGCCCCCACACGGCGCTATCAAACGCTTTAAGTGCCGCTTTTTTATCCGTCATCTGAGCAGCTTGCAACTCTTTTAAAACAAATGGATGACAACGAATCGAGCCTTGGCCAAAAATAATCATGTTGCGCGTTAGAATATTCGCGCCTTCCACAGTAATGGCAGTCGGCAGCGCGCCATAGCCAAGAGCCAATGGATTTTTCGGCCCCCAACACACTGCCTTACCGCCTAAAATGTCCATGGCATTATTCGTGGCTTTACGTGAAAGCTCAGTGCAGTGATATTTTAAAATAGCCGAAGGCACCGCAGGAATCTCGCCTTCATCGACCGCTGTTAAGGTAAAGCGACTGGCCGCGTCGGCCTGATACGCATAGCCTGCGATTTGCGCTAATTTTTCTTCAATCCCTTCAAAGCGACCAATGGCCAAATTAAACTGGCGGCGCACACGCGAATAGGCGCCTGCAATCGAAGCAGAGAGTTTACAGCCAGCCACGCCGCTGGTTGGCAGCGACACCGAGCGACCCACCGACAAACACTCAACCAACATACGCCAGCCCTTACCCACATTGACTTGCCCACCAATCACCCACTCCATCGGGATAAACACATCTTTGCCCTGCGTGGGGCCATTTTGAAAAACAGATGAAGCTGGATGATGGCGGCGACCTGTAATCACCCCCTCATGCGAAGTCGGAATCAACGCACAGGTAATACCGAGCGTCTCCTCATCACCCAACAAATGATCCGGGTCAAACAGTTTAAAGGCCAAACCCAACACGGTGGCCACAGGGCACAAAGTGATGTAGCGCTTATCCCAAGTCACGCGCATACCCAACACTTTTTTGCCTTCAAACTCACCCTCACACACGATCCCGTAATCCGGCATGGCCGTCGCATCAGAACCCGCCTTAGGGCTAGTCAACGCAAAACATGGCACTTCTTCACCACGGGCTAAACGCGGTAAATAATAATCTTTTTGTGCTTGTGTACCGTAATGCAGCAAAAGCTCCGCAGGGCCTAAAGAGTTAGGCACGGCGACTGTACAGGCCAACGTCGTGCTACAGCTAAAAAGCTTCATCAGAATTTCAGAATGTGCTTGTGCTGAAAACGCCTTGCCGCCGTATGACTTTGGAATAATCAAACCAAAAAAGCCGTTGTCGCGAATAAACTGCCAAGCTTTCTCCGGTAATACTTTAGTGTTTTGCGTGAGCTCCCAGTCATTGACCATGCAACACAGCTCATTCACTGGCCCATCGATAAAGGCTTGCTCTTCAGTCGTAAAACCTGGCTTTTTCATATTGCGTAAAGCATTCCAGTCTGGACTACCCGAAAACAGCTCGCCATCCCAAGCAACACTACCCGCGTTTAACGCTTCTTGCTCGGTTTTTGACATCTTCGGCATCACCTTGCGATAAAACGCAAGAATATTTTTACTCAACCAATAGCGTACCTGCGGGGAATTTAAGCTTGCCAGCAAGGCAAAAAAGACCCAGAAAATCAGCAAGAAAAACGCATTCATGGTATGAAAGGCGCTGATCGCCAGCATCAGCACAGCTAAACAGGCCGTACTGATTGACAACGATGCCGAACGAAACAAAAGCGCCAAACCAACCAGCAAAACAACCAAAATACTGATCAATGTCATCATGCTTTTTCTCCTTTTTTAGGCTTGAGAAAATAAACCGATAGCGGCGGATAAACGACTAAAGCCAACAATAAAATCAATACGCTGATCGAAGTAAACCAGGTGAACAAGTAGAACACAACCAAAAATAAGATAAACGGGGTTAACACAGCCGGCACAATTTGTTTGGCATGAACATATTTCAAGCGATACTCAAACTGGTTAGACAGGCTGGTAAGCAAACTAGCCATTAGGTAGCTAAATAAAAACAAAAACGCGACCAAGCAAAAGTAAGCCAAGACAAAGAAGAAAACCGAGAAATACACATTCATCCGAACAATGTACGGCTTGGCCTGTGAAAGCAAATACGCAGGCGTGACCGTTAAGTTCTTGTGCGCATACGGCAAGCTATCAAAACCTGACAAGCCTTTAAACTCACCCTCATCGCGCCCCAATTTCACCAAGGCCTGGGCATTTAAAAAAGCCTCAGAAGGTTTTTCAGCCGTATCAACAACCGCGAGCAAGGTTTTTTTATCACCCGCATAAACACGATAAAACCCAGGCTTTTCTGTTTTCAACCGCCCTTGCTCAATACTCATCGCAGGCATGGCGTGCGCAACATAATCTGTTGCCGCAAAAGACATGCGATAAAAGCCCATAGAAAACCGAATGGTTGCAATTAATACACAGACAAAAGTCAGAATCAGTATGTATTGGAAACTGCGGCGTTTGCTGCTTGCTGACAAATCCAAGTACCAAGCCCGAGAGTAAAACGATCGCCAAAGTCCTGTCCACAGTTTCATCAGAAAGTATCCAACGTTCAAAAGAGCACCGAGTATATCAAGAGGCCAAGGCTTGCGACAAACTTTTTCAGGCGGTTTTGTTTAATTTTTAGCCTGAGTTTTACGCAAGCCTTCCGACAAGAGAATGCTGGCAATAATCAAAGCGCCACCCACCCAAGTCTGTAAACCCACACGACTGCCATTGATCCAAAAAGCAAACAAGGTGCCAAAAATCGGCTCCATGGTGAAAATCAAAGCCGCCCGACTGGCGGTGGTATAGCGCTGATAGCGTGTTTGCAGCAATAGCGCCACGCTAGTGGCCATAACGGCGCAAAACAAAAGCGCTGCCAATGGCTCGGGCGCCAACAAAGACGAGGCATGACTCGGCCGCACCCAAAAACCTGCCAGCACTCCCGTGAAGAAAATCTGATAAAAGGCCAGCAAATTGACTTTCTCGAGGTTTAGCGTGGCTTTTTGAAGGTAAACAATGCTCATCGCCAAGCTTATCGCACACACAAAAGCCCAAGCGTCGCCGACACCCAACGCAGCGAAGCGAGCACCGGTTAACACAAATAAACCCAGCAAACACACGACAGCACACACGATATCTGATCCAGTCGGCTTACCTAAACGAAATAAGGGCAACAGCAAGGGCACTAACACAACGCTGGAGCCGGTGATGAAGGCCGATTGAGAAGAGCTAATCATCTCAAGACTCACGGTTTGGGCCGTGTACAACATGATATTGAAAACGCCTAAAATCAGGCCTGCCTTTAAAATACCCCGGGGCTTGAAGATATTGTCACGCCAAACAAAGGGCAATAGCACAAGTGCCGCCAAGAGAAAGCGTGCGCCAACAAATAACACGGGGTTCACTGTCGCCACAGCGTCTCTAATCAAAGGAAAGGTCAAACCCCAGCACAAGGTGACAAACAATAAAATCAAATCACCACGCAGGCTTTTTTTCAGCATTACAGCTTGCCATCCAAAAACAGTCGAATCAGATAACTTGAAATACTGAGCTCATGCGGCAAGTGTTCAGGCAAATGGTCTGCGTCAAACCAAGCGGCCGCCTCAATCTCAACGCCGTCAGGCTTGAGCTCGCCACCGTCATAATCGGCGACAAAGCCAAGCATTAAAGAACTGGGAAATGGCCAAGGTTGTGACGTGATATAGCGCACATTCTTCACGCGAATCCCAACCTCTTCCATCAATTCACGCTGCACTGCTTGCTCGGCTGACTCACCAATCTCGATAAAACCTGCCAATATGCTGTAAAGCCCCGCACGAAAATGCGGCGAGCGAGCAAGCAATAGCTTCGAGCCATCCCTCACCAATACGATCACACAGGGTGAAATTTTAGGATACGCCAAATAACCACAACCCGTACAACGCATCGCACGTTCTTTTTCAAAAGGCTCAAGGCTTGAGCCACAAGCACCGCAATATCGGTGTGTATTAAGCCAGTGATTCAAATGGCGGCCAAAGGCTGCTGCTTGAAATTGCGCCAAGGGCAAGGTTGCATGGGTGGGCTTAAGTGAACTAAACGCCTCTGTGCTTTGCTGACTATCAATAATGAAACAAGCCTGCCCACCCACATCACCCAAATAGTGGGGTTTACCTAATTCAAGCGACAAAGCCTGAACATCAGAAAAGACCGGTAACTGGCGTTGATTCGGCAAATAGATTGAATCGCCGCAATAGACCACACAGCAATCACCAGGCTGAGGCTCGCGAAAAGGCGCGTAGCCCATCTGAAACTCTGTATCATCGAGCAATTGATGCATAATATGGCCTAACGTTAATTTGCGCACAGGCTATCACCACAACAGTATATTGGCAATGATCAAAAAAAACACTATGATGAATCCCGCTATGACGACAAAACAACGCCAACACATCATTCGAAACACCTCTGCGCTCTTATTTGGGCTGATTGGCATTGCCGCAACGTTTCTTTTGCATACCTTAATCGCCAGGCACTACGGGGCTGCAGCTTACGGAGATTTTAGCGTCGTGCTTGCCATGAGCCTCGTTATCGCCTCACTACTTATGCTCGGCGTAAATTACAGCGTCGGTAAATTCTTACCTGACTACATTAGCGACCAAAACACTCCTTTTGCACAAGGCTTTGTCACACTCAGCATACGAACCATTAGCTTAACAGCTTCTTGTGTGTTCATTGCAGGCTGCACCATCGCTATCGTCACGCTGATGATGAAACACATTCACAACCCGAAGGTTAACGAGCTTCATCTTTATTTTTACTGCATCTGGCTAGGCTCTATTGAGGCGGTTTTTTACTACCTAGTGCGCTTCACACGAGCATTACATCAGTACTTTATTGCAAGCTTGCATCTAGCGTTTATACGCTTCACCCTAACCATTATTTTTCTGTACATTTTATTAAAATTTTTACCTGAATTTGAGAGTATATTTTACGCCGTAATCGCCTACACATTGGCCGTACTATTAAGCAGCGCCTCACTGTTTGTGTTTGTTTATACGCGACGAAAATCTTATACCAGCAAAAAAATTCGCTTTGATATTCACACTTGGCGAACCACCTCCTTTCAAATGTTAGCCTCGAATTTATTCGCCATTTTACACAATGCCCTGGTGTTGGTGTACGTTGAGATCGTACTTGACAATGAACAGATCACCGGTTTTTTTGCTGCCGCGTTGTTTATCTCAGGGGTTTACTGGGCCTTACTTTCCAGCGTGCAAGCCAACACCGTTCCACTGCTGAACGATAAGCGCTTATCAAGCCATCAACAAACGTACTACAATTTAAACGTTGTCTTTTCGTTTAGCTTTGCGGCCACGCTCTCCCTGCTGATTTTCTTTTTTAGCCACAGTATTTTAAGCTGGTTCGGGCCTGATTTTTTAAGCATCAGTGATTGGCTCTATATCCTAGCCGCATCAAAATTGATTAGCGCGCCGCTCTTTAACGCTTACAGTTTTTTAGATTACAAAGGCTTTCAAAAACAACAACTCATCCTAACTTCAACCAGCCTTGTCATACTGATTGTGCTAATGCCGATACTCATTAAGACCATTGGCGACATTGGCGCAATCCTAAGCCTTGCAATCATGGAAGTTTTTTTAAGCGTGATGAGCGCGATCATGCTAAGAATTCGCCTCGGCATTAAGCCTTTAATCCTCATCTAAGAAAGTTGCAGGCAGGCTCGCTTTTCCCTACACTTTCAAGCAATCTCAAAAAATACAAGGAATACTCGCATGGATAAGCGAAACCCTTCTCAGCGTTTTAGCCAAGACATTATCCCCAACTTCGACGAAAAACTGATTGAAGAAGCCAAACACTTAGATGAAATGATCAATGTCAAAGCCCACTACTCAGTGGCCACCGCAGAAAGCACAGGTCATGAAGACGCTTTTTTTGATCTTAATCCAACAAAGCACGCGGCATGAGAGAAAACCAAGCATTCCGAAAATGATTCTTCGGTCAAGATCGTTCCAAAATAAGCGTTTAGACGATTATTGAGCAAATTGACAAGCCAAATCGCCAAGCATACACTGGGCCTCAAAAATAGGCAGGTTCACCATGAAATTCCAACTCGTTTCCAAAGACACTCAGGCTCAAAGCATCATCGTATTGGCTTACCAACATGACGCGGGCTTTACCGCCACCGGTCAATCCTTAGACAAAAAAGCCCAAGGTACACTCAGCCAGCAAATTATAGCCAGCCAATTTGACGGCAAACCCGGCCAGTCTTTCATTGAAAAAGCCGGCGACCATTTAGTATTAATACTGGGCGCAAAAAATGGCGCGCTGACCACGCGGGATTTTCGAGACCTTGTGCGCAGCATGGTCAGCCAACTAAAATCTTTGCCAGGTCTAGAAGCCTGCTGCACATTGGCTGAGTTAGCGGTTGAAAACTTAAGCTTAGAACAAAAAATCAGCTTACTCATCAACACCAGCCTGCAAGCGGATTACCGCTTCGACAATTTTAGAAAAACAGTAGCAGACAACCGCGAATATCACTTCACCCTGCCGGTCGATAACGCAAACGATGAAAAGCTCAACGCCGCTGTCACACGTGAAACCATCATCGCCCATGCGCAATACTATTGCCGTGATTTAGGCAACACCCCAGCCAATGTCTGCACACCCAGCTACTTGTTAGCCGAAGCCAAAAAGCTTGCCGACAAGCACCCCGAGCTCTCGCTTGAAGTGATCGACGACGCCAAAGCCGAAAAGCTGGGCATGGGCGCTTTTGCTTCAGTCAGCCGAGGCAGTAAAGAGCCTGGTTACATTGTTATTTTAAATTACCAAGGCGGCAAAAAAGGCGACGCGCCGATTGCTATGGTTGGCAAAGGCATCACTTTCGACACGGGCGGCAATGTGATTAAACCTGCCAACGTGATGCATGGCATGAAATTTGACATGTGTGGCGCAGCGAGCGTGATTGCCACTATGAAAGCGACCGTTGAATTAGCCTTGCCGATCAACCTTGTCTGCACGATGAGCTGCGCTGAAAACATGGTTGGCCATGAGGCGACTCGCCCAGGGGACATCGTCAAAACTCTATCAGGCCAAACCGTGGAAATCATCAACACCGATGCCGAAGGCCGTTTGGTTTTGTGTGACGCTATGACGTATGTCCAACGTAAATACAAACCCAAATTATTGATTGATGTCGCCACACTGACAGGCGCAGCCATTGGCACGTTTGCCCATGAGCACACGGCATTGATGAGCAACTCCGAGGAACTCACGCAAGCCTTACTCAAAGCCGCTAAAACCAGTGACGACCCAGCCTGGCCACTGCCTTTAAGCGACGCTTACAATGTCTATTTGAAAAGCAGCTGTGCGGATATGATTAACGCGGATTTTACCCGCAAAGCCGGCACCATCGTCGCCGCTTGTTATCTTCATAAATTCATTGAAAACAATTTGCCATGGGCGCATTTAGACATCGCTGGCTCAAGCTTGGTTGATACAAAAAACGATATGGCGTCAGGACGACCTGTGCCGCTGTTGCTTGAATTTCTCATGGGACAAATGTAGTGGCGCAGATCGATTTTTACCTGCTCGATGGTTTGTCGCTTGACAGCGTGGCCTGCAAGCTCTTGGACAAGGTCTACCAAGGTAAGCTGACTGCGCATGTGCATTGCGACACCGAAGAACAAGCCAAAGCGCTTGATGACACACTGTGGACCTTTAAAGACACGAGCTTCATCCCCCACGCGCGCGTGTCAGACACGCAAGACACACAACCGCCCATCAGCATCGCCTTTGGCGATCAAATGCCGCCAGCGATTTATGATGTCCTGCTCACGGAATGTGTAGAGCTGCCGGAATTTGCTTCGCAGTTCGAGCGAATTTTGTACCTATTTCCAGGCAACAATGATCAATGGAAAACCGTCGCGCGCGAGTACTTTAAAGAATTTAAAGAGCTCGGCTGGACGGTGAATTTTCATCAAATTTAAGCACAAGCAGCAAAATACTGACAAGCCAATGAGCAACTATACAAAACCAGAACTCAACCAAACACTTCACGGTATTCAGCTTGAAATGGACGGCCTTCGCATAAAGGCTATTCTCTTATCCGGCGAACTTTACAGTACAGAGCGCACAGTAAGCCCTCGAGGCACCCCGGATTTTTTCAGCCAAGCCACTGGCTCAGAAAACAACAGCAGAGGCTCCCAAAGCCCCATGGATCTTGCAAACAGGCGTCTCTCTCCATTAAGTGCTGAGATTAGCCGATTCATTGCTGACGATAACGCTTCACTGCGAGAAGGAGAACAGCTCCTTGAAAAAAGTCTCTCTGCTATTGAAGAAATCAAACAGCTTATTAGAGAGCTTGACAGGTTGCTGCCGCACTCAGGTAGCGCCATTTCTCTCAGTGCCATCGTTCTTAATAACTGCTAGCGAGCTAAGCTTTGCAACACCGCCTGTGTCTTTGCAAGGTCGCGCAAATCCGCTAAAATGCGCATCCATTTATCTAAGGCATGCACGATGGACAAAACCTACCAGCCCAAAGACATTGAGCAAAGTTTATACCAACAGTGGGAAAATAGCGGGTATTTTAAACCCAGCGGCCAAGGCGAGCCCTACGCCATCGTAATTCCACCGCCGAACGTCACCGGCAGCTTGCACATGGGTCACGGTTTTCAGCAAACGATTATGGACGTGCTCACGCGTTACCACCGCATGCAGGGTTGCAACACCTTGTGGCAACCTGGCACAGACCATGCCGGCATTTCCACCCAAATGGTGGTCGAACGCCAGCTCATGGCAGCCGGCCAAACGCGCCAGGATTTAGGTCGCGAAGCGTTTGAAGAAAAAGTCTGGGCCTGGAAAGAACAATCGGGTAGCACGATTGTCAAACAATCTCGACGCCTGGGCATCTCACCGGATTGGTCGCGCGAGCGCTTTACCATGGACGACGATTTAAGCGAAGCCGTAAAAAAAGTGTTCGTGGATTTATACCGCGAAGGTTTGATTTACAAAGGCCAGCGCCTGGTGAACTGGGACCCGAAACTGCAAACCGCCATTTCCGATTTAGAAGTCATCAGCAAACCACAACAAGGCTCGATTTGGCACATTCGTTACCCGCTAGCCAACGGTGAGGGTTTTCTAGAAGTGGCCACCACACGCCCGGAAACGCTACTCGGCGATACCGCCATTGCGGTGAACCCAGAAGATGAACGCTACCAACACCTCATCGGCCAAATGGTGCGCGTGCCCTTATGTGATCGCTTGATTCCTGTCATCGCCGATGACTACGTGGATGCCGAGTTTGGTACGGGCTGTGTGAAAATTACGCCCGCGCATGATTTTAATGATTATGAGGTCGGCACGCGCCATGGTCTGCCCATGATCACCGTGATCGATAAACAGGCGCACATCAATGAAAACGCGCCAGAAAAATACCAAGGCTTAGAGCGCTTTGCCGCACGCAAACAGATCGTTGCCGATTTAGACGCAGAAGGTTTGCTCGCAAACATTGAAAAGCACGACAACATGGTGCCTTACGGCGATAAATCGGGCGTGATTGTTGAGCCTTTGCTCACTGAGCAATGGTACATGAAGATGCAGCCTTTGGCTCTGCCCGCCATCAAAGCCGTGGAAGACGGACGTATTCGTTTTATCCCGGAAAATTGGAATAAAACGTACTTTCAATGGCTAAACAACATCCAAGACTGGTGCATCAGCCGTCAATTGTGGTGGGGACATCGCATCCCAGCGTGGTATGATGAAAAAGGCCGTGTGTACGTAGGCCACGATGAAGCAGACGTGCGCGCGCACTACACACTCGATGAAAGCGTGACACTTACCCAAGATGAAGATGTCTTAGACACCTGGTTCTCCTCTGCCTTGTGGCCATTTTCAACACTCGGCTGGCCGAAGGATACTGACGAGCTACACACGTTTTTCCCAACGTCTGTGTTGGTCACAGGCTTTGACATTATTTTCTTTTGGGTCGCGCGCATGATTATGCTTAGCCTGAAATTCATGGGGGATGTGCCGTTTCGTGATGTGTATATCCACGGCTTGATTCGCGATGAAGAAGGCCAGAAGATGTCGAAAACCAAAGGCAATGTGCTTGACCCGATTGACTTAATCGACGGCGTGGACCTTGACACACTCATTCAAAAACGCACCTTTGGCATGATGCAACCCGAGCTTGCCGAGAAAATCACCCAACGCACGGAAAAACAATACCCCAACGGTATCGAGCCGCACGGCACCGATGCGCTACGCTTCACCTATTGCGCACTGGCCAATAACGCACGCGACATTAATTTTGACATCAAGCGCTTAGAAGGTTATCGCAATTTTTGCAATAAACTGTGGAACGCGGCACGTTTTGTGTTGATGCAAACGGATAATCAAGCTATTCGAGCACCGAGCACGCTCGGCTTAGCGGATCGTTGGTTGCAGTCGCGCTTACAAAGCACCTTGTCGCGCATTGAAAAAACGGTAGCAGAATATCGCTTTGATTACTACGCCCAAGCTGTGTACGACTACACCTGGCACGATGTGTGCGACTGGTACATTGAGCTGCAAAAAATCGCTTTAAACAGTGAGGCCGTGAGCGAGACAGACAAAGCGGGTATTCGTTATCAACTGCTTTCAAGCTTGGAACAATTATTGCGCGTGCTTCACCCGATTATGCCGTTTATCACTGAATCGATCTGGCAATCGATCAAACAACCTTTAAGCATCGAAGCAGACACTATTATGTTGCAACACTACCCGGTACGGGATGCCGCTTTAATCGATGAAAGCGCAGAAGCCAGCATCGATTGGTTAAAAGCGGTGACGCTGGCTGTGCGTAATGTGCGCGGTGAAATGAATATAGCGCCCTCAACGTCGTTGAAGGTGACGTTCAAAGCGGGTAATGCAAATGATCAGGCGCAATTTGCGACGACAAAAGATCTATTATTAGCGATGGCCAAACTCGACTCAATCGATTTTTCGAACACACTGCCCGCACAAACGGCCACGCAAATTGTCGGCGAGCTTGAAGTGCACGTGGATCTGGAAGGCTTGATTGATTTTGACGCTGAACGTGCGCGTTTAGAAAAAGAAATCCAAAAGCTTGATGCGAATATTGCCCGCCTTGAAGGCAAGCTGAATAACCCGAGCTTTGTGGACAAAGCGCCTGACGCCGTGGTGGCCAAAGAGCGCGAAAAGCTTGCTCAAGAACACAGCGCAAAAGCGGCACTGGCGGCACAGTGGGCGAAGCTTTCGTAGCCTGTATATGGACTCACCCCCATTGTAAAGGATAAAAAACACTCGAGCAC
>PCWT01000042.1 GCA_002796245.1 Gammaproteobacteria bacterium CG11_big_fil_rev_8_21_14_0_20_46_22
GCTTTGCCACTCACTGAATGAGACGCTCCGCCTCCACTGGTCACCGTTTCTTGAATTTCCCTCACACTCACTGTGGGCGTTTCAGTTTCTGAATCAAAGCCTTTGGGGAATTTGATTTGATACATCCCTGCATCGTTCACCTGGGCTTCATCTTGTAACAGTGCACCTGGATTGAGAGCAGGAAGCCTTTTGCGCGGCTGATAAGCACCGAGCCAAGATCCCTCTTCACTGTAAGGACGAATCACCCCTTGGCTGTCAAAACGCCATTGCTCATCTTGGTAATAACCTTTTAGAATTAAAGACTCTACAAAACCGTCAATGCAGCCTCCTGCCAAAGGAGAGTCAATTTGAATACGCTCTCCCACTAATAAATCACTGTAGTAGCTTTTGAATTGATAAGTTTTGGCATCATGATTGAGTTGCTCGGTTAATTTGGCTTTGATGAAGTCATAATTCCCTATAGGGGCATAGATGGGAGTCATGACGATCAAAGGATCTTCATTGTGCAGCTTGGCCAGCGAGGCCTGTGGATTTTGAGGGTCAAAGTAAACAGGCTCCGCACTGAGGGAGCTTGCCTGCTTTGATAACCCAAGATGATAAAACTGTGCGGCATGGTTTTTTAAATCTTCTTTACGCGATGGATCAAACGTCACTGTTTGATCTCGTGAAGGCAGAAGCCCTGGCCGATCGATGACAACCAGAGACTCTGCTCCCTCACCTTCCGAGAAGTAGTAACGGGTAAAGCCTAAAATCTTATTAAAATAATCCAGTGTATTGTCTTCTGCTTCTACATCAAAAGTATTGAGCGGTGTAATCAGCCAGGGCATATCTACTTTAAACTTCGCATAGTCTCTTAAGCCAAACTCTAAAGACAGTTTTTCAGTCATACTTTTGGCAATATCAAGATAGCTTTGATTAGCATGTACCTTGAAACGGTTTTGATAGAAGAGCAGCGATAAATAGGGTTCAATTTGAATGGTGTAAACTCTCTTTCGTTTAACGAGATCTTCTTGACGATCTAAACGGGTAATGACACCAGAAATAGACTGCGGTTCACCCCCACTCCCAACAAACTGAAGTGAGGCTTGTAAATACAGATAGGCCTGCGGCTCAATTTGGGAATTCACATCCAAAACAGCCACTCTCAAAACATACGGCTCGGACAAAGCCCCACCAAACTCAAAGCTTTTTACCTCAAAACTCAGCTCACTGCCATCGCCCTTCTGAATAACAAGCATTCTGAACCCTATTTAAACAAACTGATTAAATATTACTATTCA
>PCWT01000043.1:0-39299 GCA_002796245.1 Gammaproteobacteria bacterium CG11_big_fil_rev_8_21_14_0_20_46_22
CTTTTATTAACTCGTGATAGTTTGAAGTATCAGCTGGCTTTTTATACACCAAATAAATCGCAAGCTAAAGACATGCGTTGTTCACCTTATTGGAGCGATAAATTTCATGGGCTGCCATCTTCAACGATGCTGCTTCCAGAATACAGCGGTATTCGATCTCAAGGTGAAGCCTATGCGAAAAAGCTCAAGGACGCAGGTGTTGCAATTAATAAAGTGATAATACCCGGGCAGACGCATAATACACCGATTTGCCGAAAAGTATTAAGTGATGGTGAAGACCCTGCTGTGGTTGCGGGTAATGCGTTAAAGAAAGTGATCAATTAAGAGGTGAAAGATGCCAAAAGTTAAAATAAGTGATGCATATTTATTTTTCGATGTTTATGGTTCCCAGTTAAGCATTACGGAAACTGGTGTCAAAGAAAAGCCTACGCTAATCGTGCTGCATGGTGGTCATGGTATAGCTGATCATACTTTATATGTTAAGTTTTGGTCGCAATTTTCAGGCATCGCCCAAGTTATTTTTCTCGACCAGCGTGGATGTGGTCGTAGTGACCCCTGTGACTCAAGCGGGTGGAATTTAGCGCATTGGGGTCAGGATGTTTATGATTTTTGTCAGGCACTTAACATTAAAAAACCGATAATTGCCGGTGTTTCAATGGGTGGCCATGTGATGTGTGAATATGTGAATCGATACCCTGAGCACCCAGGTGCATTAATCTTTTGCAATACAGAGGCTAAGCTTGACCTTGAGGCTATGGTCGAAAAATTTGATGAGCTTGGGGGAAAAGAAGTTGCTGAGATCTGTAGACAAAACTATTTATCTCCTACGCCTGAAAGTGTCGACGCATATCAAGATCACTGTATTCCTTATTATGCGAAGAATGCTTATACTCGTGCAGAAGTGAAGCGTTGCCTTCAGCACCCTGAGATTTTTGAGCATTATTGTCAACATGAAATGATGCGGTTTGATTATCTTGATACGCTAAGCAAAATAGCTTGTCCAACATTATTGATGGTGGGTGAGCAAAGTCCCGGGCATCCACCAAAGTGTGCGCAGTTAATGAAGGATAAAATCAAGCCAGGCTTGGTGACTTATCATGAATTCAAGGGTGCTGGTGCGCCTGTTTATAATGATTCACCTGAAGAAGCCTATCAGGTGGTCCACAAATTTATTCAATCTATTATTGCAAGCGAGGGCTAATCAAATGAGTGAGATGAAAAATCAATCAATCCAGCCGAAATCATCTGCTTTTTCTCAGAAAATCAATGTTGGTGATATTGACCTCTTTATCAAGGTGCATGGATCAAACCTTGAAAACAGAGTTGACCCTGAACAGGCCACGTTAATTTTCAATCATGGTGGGCCAGGCATGGACCATACGATGCATGAGGCGTATTGGTGCCAGTTTGCGAAAGCAGGTATTCAAGTGATATTGCCCGACTTGCGCGGTACGGGGCAGAGTGAGTATGGTGATAAAGAAAAGTGGACCTTAAAGCAGTGGGGTCAAGACGTCCATTCGTTGAAAGAAATGCTGGGCATCAAAACCCTGTTCGTGGGTGGAATGTCTGCGGGTGGTTATGTAAGCTATAGCTATGCGGCGCAATACCCCAATGAGGCCGCCGGCATTATTATTTGCAATGCTGAGCCGTATAATTCATTAGCGCGTATTTTAGAGGGCTATCGAAGAAATGTCGCTAAAGCGGGCGGCGATGTTGAGGCTGCTGTTGAAGGTGCGCGGCAAATGTTTACGAATGCAACGGCTGAGTCGGTATCACACTATTTTAAGTACTGTATTCCCTATGCGGGCTTTCCTAATCCGCCTAAAGAGCACGCGGAAAAATGTATTCAAAACCCTGAAATGTCAAATTGGTTTTATAGTAAAGAGTTTTTTGGTTTTAACTTTTTACCAGAATTACCCAAGATACAATGCCCAGTGTTAATATTAGCCAGTGATGGTAGTCCAGTACACCCAGTAGAAGCTTCTAGAGAAGCCGCAGAAGCCATTAAACCTGAATTATTGCACTACCATGAGTTTTTGGATACAGGTTGTGAATTGTATAGTTTTCATCCGGAGGCAGTTTATAAGATTGCCGTCGATTTTATTCATCAATACAGCTAATTATTTTACTGGGAGAACGTTATGACAGAACTAACCGCATTATCTGCGACCACTTTAGCAACAGGCATTAAAAATAAAACCTATTCTTGTGTTGAAGTCATGCAAGCGTATTTAAATAAAGTGGATCAAGTTAACCCGCAACTAAATGCGGTGGTTCAACGTTTAGACCCTGAGATTGGCATGCAACAAGCTAAGCACGCTGATGAGCAATTAGCCAGTGGAAAGCCTGTGGGGCGATTACATGGCTTGCCGATGACAATCAAAGATCATATTAAAGTGAAAAACTTTGTCGTGACGCGGGGCTCATTAGCCTTCAAGGATTATCGCTGTGATTGCGATGCCCCTATCGTGGCAAAACTAAAAAATGAAGGCGCTATTGTCATTGGCATCACGAATATGCCAGAGCTGGGCCCCGCATTTGAAACCGATAACGATGTTTATGGTCTTACTAAAAACCCGTACGATCTTTCTAAAACGCCAGGTGGCAGCAGTGGCGGAGAAGCCGCTATTATTGCCAGTGGCGGCTCTACCCTGGGTATTGGCACCGATGGCGGCGGTAGTGTTCGACTGCCTGCGCATTTTTCAGGGATTGCAGGTATTAAACCGACGCAACATTTAGTCTCTTGTGTTGGCAATGTGCCAGCAGATGGTGGTATCGGCATGGTGTTTTACACACCAGGGCCTATGGCACGATATATTGAAGACCTTAGATTGGTATTGCCTATCATTTCAGGTCCTGATGGCGTCGACCCACACGTGATGCCGCTTAATTTACCCATGAAGACTAAACCATTAAATGAAATGCGAATTGGCTATTTAGTCAATAGCAGCCAAACGACAGCCGATCGAGATACGCAGGCGACGATGAAAAATGCGATTGACGCTTTAAAGGGCAACGTCGCTGAAGTGACTGAAGTTGACTTTTTGGATATTGATTATATCGGGCAGTTTCATTGGGAGACATTTTTCTATGGTGGCGATCAAGCCAAAGGTTTTATGAAAATACTGCAAAATGAGGGCTTGAAGAAGTTCTCACCGACCCTACAGCGATTTTTTGATGGGGCTGCACAGTCTGAGCTATTTGATGCAGGCGAGCTAAGGCGTCGTTTTTTCGAGGCGGACCAAATTAGAATGCAAACCTTGCAACATATGCAACATTTTGATGCCATTATATTACCAGCGTGCGCCACACCGGCGAAACCTTTTGGCACAACGCAGGCCAACATGATGGATTTTAATTACACCATGGCCTTTAATTTATTGGGTTGGCCAGGCTCTGTTGTGCGATGTGGTACATCTGAAGAAGGGTTGCCTATTGGTTTGCAAGTGGTTGCAAAGCCTTGGGGCGATTATACAACACTTGCTGTAGCCGAATACTTAGAAAAAAGCTTAGGTGGATGGAAAATGCCTACTCTTAACCAATAAGATAATATGTGACTGGTCCTGAAAAAGTGAACGCCCTGTTTAGCGACTTTTTCGGCGTCAGATCAATGGTGCTAGCAATATATTACCGTGAATTAAAAATTATTTAAAACAGACAGGGGGGTGAAAAATGATGAAAGCCATTCAATTTAAACAATTTGGAGAACCAGACGTTTTAAAGCTGGTTAGCCTAGCCACACCTGAAAATAGCAAAAATGAAGTTTTGATCAAAGTCCATGCGGCCGCGTTAAATCCTATTGATTACAAAATACGTGAAGGCAGTAGCTTTGTATCGAAAAAGCTCAAAGATCACCTACCATCAGGCTTAGGATACGATTTTTCGGGTGAAGTTGTCGGCTTAGGGAATGATGTGTCTCATTTTGACGTAGGTGATAAGGTGATGGGGCTTGCTGGTTTTCCTGACCACCCTTGTTGTTATGCGCAATATCTTTGTGCATCACCCGATACCATCATAAAAAAACCAGCAAATGTTTCATATTCAAAAGCCGCCGCTTTGACAACAGCGGGTTTAACGGCTTTGCAAGCGCTTAAACTGTCTCATGTCAAAGCAGGCGATACGGTATTGATTCATGCCGGCGCCGGTGGCGTTGGGCATTTGGCAATTCAATTGGCCAAACAAATAGGCGCTGCGGTCATCACGACCGCTTCCAAGAAAAACCATGACTTTCTACAAGCATTGGGCGCAGACCAATGCATTGACTACGGTGAAGAAGACTTTAGATATGCTATTGGAAAACCTGTTGATGTTGTGATTGATTTGGTGGGTGGTGATGTCGGGGCCCAGTCGATTGATTGTTTGGCAGCCAATGGCATACTTGTGACTGTGCCAACCATTACGGCAGAAAAAGTGATAGCCGCGGCGAAGGATAAAAACCGAAAAGCACTCGGTTTATTGAAAAAGGATAATATGGAAGACCTTCGTTATTTAGCAGATCTAGCCAATGAAAAAAAATTGAAGGTTGAGATCTCACATCAGTTTCGCCTTAATGAAGCGATCGCCGCACATCAATTGTTAGAATCTGGACATGTGCGCGGGAAGCTGGTTTTTAACATGGAGTCAATAAAGGAAATCCTGCCATGAATGTTATTGATGAGAAATACTTACAGTCATTAAAATCAGCTTTTAATTTTGCCGAAAAGAAAAGTTTTTGCCAAATAGCCACTGTCGAGAAAACGATTGATGGCTGCCTGCCAAAATCTCGAACTGTCTTATTGTATCTGCTTGAAGAACGAAACGCATTTCGATTGACGTGTAGTACACAAACTCATAAATGGATGGAGCTTAAGGCCACTCCTAAAGTGACCGGGCTTTATTTAGACACTGAAACGTATACGCAATATCGTTTTGAAGCAGATGCCACGCTGATTGACAACACAACAGAAGACGAAAAAGCATTATACGAATCAAGCTGGGCGGCCATTCGCCCTGATCTTCGCCATGTTTTATGGCAAGAATACTTAGACGATCCGAACGCCAGTTATAATATCGATGAAATTTTTCCACACCATGGTACCGTTCTTTTAAAGCCATATTACTGGGATATTTTTAAGCTTGGCCTGGAAGACTTTGCTGACTCCAGACGAACCCAGATGGTGTTAAAGAGTGCTCAATGGGAAATCCATGATAATGGGCCAAGAATTTGTTCTTTGGATATTAAAAGGTAAACTTTGATTGATTTATAGGGGTTAATAATGAAAACCGTTTCCGTATTATCTGTCACGAATAATCCTGACATTGTTCAGCAGTCTCAGCTAGATCCTTATAGTTCGAGCGACTGTCAGTTCAAGGTAGCATATACTCCAACTGAGTTACGAGAAATCACCTCTCAAGAAGAAGCCAATATCGTCTTGCCATTGGCTCTTGATCAGTTAAAAGCAGTTGTTTATGAGCAACATGGTCCTCGAATACAGCTTGTAGACCCAATAGCAGTGAGCTTGGAGTTTATTAAAACGATTATTTAATTAATCAGTGTTGAGTTGAAAAAGAATGGCCACCCTTTAATGGGTTATATTGTTAACAAGGACAGCTATGGTTAAACGTATCTTATGTTATGGCGATTCAAACACCTGGGGGTATATCCCGGGTTCTTTAAACTTGGAAACAGGCTATGTGGCTCGGTTCAATGAAAAAGAACGTTGGCCAATGTTGTTAGAACAATTGTTGGGCCTGGACTATCGGATCATTGAGGAAGGTTTAAATAGTCGGACAACAAACCTGGATCGCGAAGACCTTCCTGCTAAAAATGGGTTAACATATTTGTTACCTTGTTTGGAGTCCCATGCACCACTGGATTTAGTGATCATTATGTTGGGCACGAATGATCTTAATGTTTTATGTAATCGCACGTCTCAAGCAGTGGCCTCAGGTATTGAGTCATTAGTTCATTGTATTAAGAAAATGCCTTGTGCACCGGATATGATAAGCCCTGCTGATGTTTTGTTGGTCGTGCCGCCTCGTCCAGCACATGAAGAGGGATTTTCACCACAATTCAAGGGGGCTATCGAAAAATCAAAAGCGCTGCCTGAGCTATATGAAGCGATATCAATGCGTGAAGGGTGTTATTGCCTGAACGCTGAACCCGAGCCTTTAACATCAGAGATTGATGGTATACATTTACATAAACAAGGTCATGAACGTTTAGCTCGTTTAGTTTTTGAAAAGGTAAAAAATATTTTTGAAGAGAAAATCTGACATGAATTTATACTTACCAGAACGACATGAAAAATTAACGGATAAAACATGGTCTGAGGCTACGGCTAAGAAGATAGCTACAGAAATTGTTGAATTAAGCTTGGCGGCATTTGAGGGTGAAAATTTATGGCCAGTGCACCCCAACTTAAACGAAGAATACCATCTGAAAAAACCGATAACAGGTTTATGGCTTGGTGCGGCGGGTTCTATGTGGGTGCTTGATCGCTTAACAGCCTGTAGAGAGAGATTTTTACCTTATTTGGATTTGCTGGTTGATAAACACGCACAATCTGTTGCTGAGTTTGACCCAATAATTGGGGTGTTGCCAGATTCGCCCGGCTATTTGATTGGTTTGAGTGGCATTCATTTATTACGATGGAAGCTTTCAAAGGGTAACAGTGTTTTAACAATTTTAGAAAAACTAATTAAACAAAACATTCAAAATCCAACTAATGAATTGATGTGGGCTGCGCCAGGGACCATGTTATGCGCGCTATATTTATTCCACGAAACACACGATCAGCGGTGGTTAGATTTATATCAACAAGGTGTCGACTATTTATTTTTAACTTGGGAGCTTTTGCCAAAGCAACATTACTATGCTGGGTTCAGAATATGTACGGTGCCAGCGAAGTTTACTTAGGCTTAGTGCATGGTTTTGTCGGTAATGTGTTTGCATTGCTCAAAGGCTTCGATTATTTGACAGATCAACAGAAAAATTTACTGATTGAAAGAACACAAGATACCATATTAAAAACAGCCATATCAGATGAGCATTTTGCAAACTGGCTACCCTGTGTCGGTAATCCTTGGCCTGGCGCGCAAGATCCTATGTTGCAATTATGTCATGGCGCGCCTGCTACAATAATTGGTGTGGCTGACTTATGGCCTTACGTGGATGAACAGTTTAATGAGTTGCTTTTAAAAGCTGGAGAGCTTATTTGGCATGCGGGGCCTTTGAAAAAGCCGTGGGGTTTATGTCATGGTACAGCGGGTAATGGTTATGCTTTTTTGAAACTTTATAAAGCCACAGGTAATCAATTATGGCTTGATCGGGCCAGGCAATTTGCCATGCATGCTATCGAGCAATATCAATCGATGAAAACACAGTATGGTGAAATTCGTACGGATAGTTGGTGTGGCGATTTGGGTTTGGCGCTGTACTTGCAAGACTGCATAGATGAGTGTGATCAATTTCCGATGCTGGATTATTTTTAGAGAAGAGGAATGAATATGTCGAGTAAGCTAAAGGTTAAGTTAACGGGCGTACCGCAAACTCTCATGTTACCTTTATACGGGCGGGCAAAGTTTAGTCGAACGCCTAATAAGTTTATTCAAGACCAAGAGGCTATTCGACTGCTTGAGTCGATTGATTATGACTTTTCTTTACTTGAAGACTCATTGAGCGAATTGAGTACGCTGACATGGGCAATTCGTGCTTGGCGGTTTGATCAGGCACTGCAAAGCTATTTGAAAAAATATCCTGAAGCGACAGTGGTTAATCTTGGGGCGGGTCTTGAGACGGCTTTTTATCGCAATGATAATGGGCGGCTCACCTGGATTGATTTGGATCTTCCCGAGGTTATCGAGCTTAGAAAAAAACTATTTCCAGAAAATAATCGCGTTAAGCTGCTCAGCCAATCAATTTTTGATTTTTCTTGGATTGACCAGGTGAAAAACAAAGGAAAAGGCGTTTTCTTTATGGCAGGTGGCCTTTTATTTTATTTCAATAAAGAACAGGTTGAAACAATATTTACAAAACTGGCAGAAAATTTTAATCAAGCAGAAATTATTTTTGACGGCATGTCAGATCGATTTGTTAAACAAGCCAATAAGATGGTCTCCAGTGTGAACATGTCGGATGCATTAATATCTTGGAGTTTAACGAGCGCGAAAGATGTTACAGTCTGGCATTCAGATATTCACATTGTTGATCAAGTGCCTTATTTTAAAGGGGCTAAAGGAATGTACCTTAAGTCACCACTGCTTTTTTTGCGATTATTGTTATCTGACATGAGAATGGATGCTGCGATATATCATTTAAGGTTTGGTGAAAAAAGTTGATGTCTTAATATAAAGATTGATTAATGAAGAATAAACAATGAAAGTTCGTCATTATCGGTAGCGCAGTATCATATTAATGTTAATTTATTGACACCTGGCAGCACAGATACACCAGGCAATGCGACATTTGTTAATGATCCTGTGGTCAGTGAAAAAATAAAACAGAATACCCCCACAAAAACAGGCTTCATGCAACCAGAAGATTTGGCGGGCCCGGCTGTATTTCTGGCCAGCGATGAATCCAGTGCAGTGCATGGCCTAGACTTGATTGTCGATAATGGTGTATCAGTGGTTTCAGTTTAGTGATTCTCGTGATAAGCCTGACGCTCTATTTTTCTGCTGTTAATAGCCGAAGCGGAAAATATTCATTTTGATTGAGTAATTTTTGTTCAATTTTAAGTGGTTTGCATAGGCTTTTTTCTACATCACTAATGCTGGCATCTTTGATGCGTAAAAACTGTTGTTTAATCTTTGATTGAATTTCTTTATGCCAAAAGCTTTGTATGCTTTCGGGCATCATGGTTTGCATGTATTCGAGTGAGCGTTTAAATATCACGCTTTTCTCTGTAATGTTTTCTGGCCAATAATCAAGGATAATTGCAGCGGTATCGTAGCTGGAAATTTCATCGATCATCCAGTGAACACAGGGTTCCGGTAAAAAATAGATTGCACCTTCAATAATGAAAATAGGGTTGCTGCAATTGGGAAAGGCTTCTTTGAGTTTTTGCTGTTTTTTGAATTCATCCAGTAAATTGAACGCTTGCATGTCTGCATGATTCCTGGCTTTTGAGTCTAGGAAACTGCTTATTTCAGATAAGCGTTGGCGTCTTTCGGTAATTATTTTAGGTAAATCGGTATCGATGTAGAGGTAATTGGGGTATTTTAAATAGAGGCAATCAAGTAATAGCGAAAATCCCGAGGCAAATGAGATTACGCTATCATATTTTTGTGTTTCGAGTAATCGCGAAGTTTCTTCAAATATATAGCCTGCCCTAACGCTCACTTTTCGATTGACGAGCGGGTATCGGTGGGCTTGAATAAAATGTTCAGCTTTTTTGTATCCTTCGGTGCTGGCAAACTTTTTACTGAGCGAGTCATGACTGATTTCTGGTTCACTACAGCGATATATCGCTGTCATTTCAGCAGAGCTAATTTCTTTGTTAATGGTGTTATTAGTTATCATTTAATTCTTTTGTGATTGAGTTGGATATAATTTATTGTGTGAAATTGTATCACTTTCAGGGCGCATCACTAAAACTTTTTTGTCGAATAATCCACTGACCATTAATGCAAAGCAATCTTTATGATAAGATGTTGCTCTCAAAGCTTTTGGTTGGCATCGGAGAGGTTTCGACTGTCACAGGAATTCCACAACGTCAAATTCGTTATTGGGAAGAAAAAGGTATTGTCGCTTCTGTCCCCAGTGAAAAAGATGCTTCGACACGGCGATATGATTATCCCACGATTAAGCGTATGATCTTGATTAAAGAGTTATTAGATGAGGGCTATACCTTAAAAGCCGCTGTTGAGAAAGTGAATGCGCGTTATGAGCGACTTGATGTTGCGTTTAAACGCTTAAAATGAATTCGCACTATCTGCAGTTAAGCAATGAGTTTTGGCGCTTCAAATGAGCTAGGCATTAAAAACGAGAATAAAAATAATAAGCATTATAACTGATTGCTTTATAAAAGGCATCCATCAATATCGATAGATGAACCCGTGATATGATTTGATTGATCGGAACAAAGGAAATAAATAGCATCAGCAATTTCTGCTGACGATGCAATCTTTCCTAAGGCAGTTTTATTAGCCATTAATTCATTTATTTTTTCTTCGCTGACCTTGGCTTTTTTTGCAGCAAGCTTTCTGGCTTGCTGGAGAAGCGGGGTGTCGGTTGGCCCTGGATTTACAGTGTTGATTCTTATGCCGTAACGCCCGAGAAACTTGGCTGCTGATTTGACAAATCCTGCTATGGCAGCAGTGCTGGTACTATTTGCCATTAGGTTAGGGTCTGGACGCTTAGATAAAATGCCATTGACCAAAACGACAGTGCCCGGTACTTTTTTTATTTTCATGAGTATAGTTATTGCTGAAGTGAGCCTGATCACGCCTAATACACAGCAATCTAAAACTAGGCTTAAGTCATCGTAACGTGTATTGTGGAGATTGCCGCGCTTCACAATGCCAGCAGCATTAATAAAAATATTTGGTTTTATTCTATTGGTTTTGAGTGACGCTATGAATTGATCAATTTCTTTGTTTTGCGTTAAGTCTAAGGCGTGTGTTTTAATTATTTGCTGGTTAGAGACACGGTGTTTTTTTAATTGTTTGAGCTGTTGGTTAAGCTTGGTTTTTGATCGGCCTAGTAGCACCAGTGAATAACCCTCGCCAATAAGTTTTAATGCCACTTCAGCGCCGATGCCGCCAGTAGCGCCATTGATGATGCCCCATTTTTTATCGTTAACCATGCTGCTTTACTACTAAATCATTTGACTTGAATTGTAGTCATTTTAATCAAAAATTGCTATATTAGTGCCAGTATTTGTTCATAGGCAATGTTTTTTATCCCTGTATATGTATGAGTTGTTTATTTGTGCCGGCTTGGGATGCGAAATATAAGAGTGGGGGGGTAATGGAATCATTAAATAAGCCGAAATTAATCAGCTTTGAGCTTTGTCCATTTGTGCAGCGATCTGTCATTGTTTTAAAAGAAAAAAATGTAGATTTTGATCTTGAATACATTGATCTTTTTAACAAGCCCCAGTGGTTTCAAAAAATTTCTCCATTAGGTAAGGCGCCTGTGTTGCTGATAAATGGTCAAGCTATTTTTGAATCGGCGGTCATTGCGGAGTTGCTCGATGAAGTCTATTTACCCAAATTGCACCCAGTTGACCCTTATTTGAAAGCAAAAAATAGAGCTTGGATTGAGTTCGGTTCAAGTGCGATAATTACTTTGTTTATGGCATGTACGGCAAATAGCAAAGAAGGCTTTGATCAAATGCGAGAAAAAACCTTAGGTATGTTGGCAACACTTGATCGAGAGGTTAAGGGACCATACTTTAATGGCGAAGATTTTTCATTATTAGATACGGCTTATGCCCCATTTTTTATGCGAATTAGTAAACTCGAAGAGATGTATCCGCTTAATTTGTTAAATCAGTTTCAGTGCCTTCAAAGTTGGTCAAAGAGTTTGTTGGCGCGAAAAAGCGTCATTTCTTCTGAAATTCCTGATTATGTTGAAAAATTTAAGACTTTGTTGGAAAAGAAAGGCTCGTATCTAATGACGATTTCAGAGAAGTAATCGCTGTGAATATTAGTTCGCCATTAAATAGCCTTAAGAGAAGTTACTTTTCGACGATTTGTAGCTTATATATTACTATGGCGCTTGTATCGCTTGTTTTGGGGTTCAAGGTCGTTCACTTTGGCCACTTTTTAATAAGCGGCGCGGCTTTTGTTTTGCCTTTTCGTTATTTGTTAGGTGACGTTTTGGCAGAAATATACGGTTATCATGTTGCAAAGCGACAGATATGGAATCTCTTGCTTGTCTGCTTTGTTTTTTCTTTAATTGCAAAAGCTGTTATTGCACTTCCGTCACCAGCATATTGGACTCACCAGGCAGCGTTCGATTTTGTTTTAGGCAAAGCATTCCATGTTTTTGTTGTTGCTTCGCTTGGCTTTTTAGTGGGTGCAATGTTGAATATTTATGTGCTGAGCCGCTTTCGGATTATGTTGAAAGGGCGTTATTTTATTATCCGTTCTTTTTTTGCATCAATTGTTGGAGAGCTGACACAGTATATTATTGCGTTATCAATTTTATACTATTCAATTTTTCCACCGTTAAAAATAGCACAGTTAATTTTTTCCGATTACTTAACACAGATTTTGTTTGTGTCGATATTAACGCCATTTGCGACAATATTGGTTATCTGGCTTAAGCAAGTTGACCCCCTAAGGGTAGATAGCGAAACCATTGATTTTGATCCATTTAAGATGCAATAAACTCACTTAATCCTGGTGGAAGTAATTTTAGTTGAACGTGTATGTCAATGCCAAGGCCATAACCGCTTATGGCGCCACCATAGCTCATTTGAGAGCTCATGAATAATATTGCAATGCTTATAATTGGGTTGTGACGTTGAAATGGGCTTTCTATTTTGGTAGAAAAGTGACCTTGCCCAATATCATTGCTAGTAAAAACATTAGGTATACCAAGCGGTTCAGGTCTTGTGGTATTTTTAGGTGCGAGATTATTTCTTCTTAAACCGATAACAGAGTAAAGGCTGTTAGGTATCAAGCCGTTGCACTCAATGTTAAAAGAAGCGGTGTCATTTTTCTTGTCATGGTTGACGGTCAAGCATCCCGATGCTTTACACCATTGTTTTAAAGTGATTGCTTTTTTTAGTTGCCGAGTATTCCATGGTGTCTCATCGCTGATGGGTGCTAAGTGTAAGGGGTAGGAATCTCGAGTAAGATCGCACAAATTTTTCTTGTAGAATGGTGAGGCGACATGAGGGTAATTGTTACAAGGTAATGGCGAGGCTAGCGTATAAAGTATCATTTCGCCATCATTTTCTATTGAAAGCATTCTTTTTATATCATAAGGCAGTTCTTCTCCAAAGGTTGGTGTAGGAGAGTCTTTGGATACAAGCGCCATCCCCCAGTTTTTTTCAAGGGTATTGGTGTTATTTACTTCGTTTAGTAGACCGAGCACGACAAAGTCGCCGTCATTATTGCCGACCTCGCTGGGTGGATACGAAGGACCTTGTGTTGTTAGTGTTAATTTATAAAATTTTTTCATCTGTCGAACTTCGGGTAGCTTTTGCTAGGGTATCACTTAATAAGGTGACTTCTTTTTTGGAGATTTTTTCTGTATTCATAACAATAAAGTTTATTGTGATCGTCGCACAGAGTTGATCATACTGGAAAAAATCCGAGCTAATTGTTGCGTTAACGTAATTGTTGGACTGGGCATGAAAGCTTAGTTTTGAAAGGATGTTAACATCGAGTGGGAAAATAAGTTTAAGGAAATTACTATCGATATTTTTCAATATAAAGCTTCTTTTAAATCTTTCTGTCTGCTCGGTATAGTAATTTTCAATAATCGAAATCATCGACTGCCTTGCTGACTCTATGATTAGCATGCCCTGTAAGTGCTGGCGTGTCACGTGGTCGGAGATAATATCGCAGCCGTTATCGATTAATAGTTGACTCTGAAATTTGTCTTCAGCTATTTTTTTGGGTTTGGATATTAAAACATTCTCATGATGCAGTTTATGAGTAAAAGCTTTTGCTTCTTTGTTAAGCATTTCGTCTAGTAGACGAAGTCGAGGTTTGATGGTTAATTTTTCAAGTCGTTCGCTTATTGTTGCGACTTGTTTTTGATTTATACCTTGGGTGACAAAAATACACTGGTAAATTTCGGCTTTTTTTTGAAACTGGCTTTTACTAAGGTTCAATAATTCTGTAATTGTTAATATGTCACTGTTAATGCAAAATCCTTGCATTTTATCGCCAGTAATAATTAAAGTGCTTGTGTTACTCATTTTATTTAACCTCGATAATTCTCCATTTTCGCGCTTGTGCGAAGCATTTGAATTTTTTGTCTTTTACGATCGCAGAGGGATGGCCAACTATCGATAGCATAGATGCATCTGAAATATGATCGCCATACGCGTGGCATTTATTTAAACAATGAAAATCTTTCTCTGCACAAAACTTTTTTATTCTCCTTGCTTTTCCTTCGCCTATAACTGTCGGCAAAGCGTTATTCCCGGTAAAATGTCCATCTTTTACTATTAGTTTAGTTGCGATAACGTGATGAGCGCCAAGATGCCGCGCAATTTGCTCAATAAGAATCTCTGGTGATCCTGAAACAAATACAATGCCCGCGTTTCTATTTTTGTGTTTAGTAATTTCATTTAATATTTCTGGCCTGAAAAAATGCTGAGGATTCTTCATTTTTAGCTCAATCCAGGCGCTGGCTATTTCGGCGAGATCGGACTCGTTCCAGCCTTTATAAAAATGGCAATAGAGCTGGTTGATTGTTTCTCGACTTGCGCCAAATTTCGAAAACAGTTTGAGTAAAATATTCTGTTTGAATGCGATGATTTGCCCAATCAGCCGACCGTATTTTTTATTAAGAGCAAAATAATAAAAATCAAATAAGGTTTTATTTTGTGTCACGGTTTCATCCACATCAAAAAAACAATAATATTCGAATGTTTTATTTTTTATCATGGTTTTTCTTAAGGTGTTGGCGCATTGCTACGGCTAGCATCTGGGCTGGCTGCGTCAGAAAGGTTGATCTCATGTATCTCTAACCACTTGTCATGTAGCCACATTTGCGTTTCGCGCATCATTTTTTCCATATTCCAACTGATGTCACGTTCAAATGTTTGCACGACACCAGTATCATCAACAATTATCCAGGTCCATAATTCTGTTTTAGGGTTAAAGGTTTTAACTTTCATGCCGCTAACTGTCACTGTTTCATCATCGCAAGAAATTGTTTCGTCGTGACGTGCAATCCAGTCGAGGCGTAAATGCTTTGATAATATAACTTTGGGTTCAAATTTCATGCGAACATCAGAATCAAGCATGATCAAATCAGGCAGCTCAATATCTCCATCAGTTAAATCATCTGCAGTACACTGCAAAAAACGAAGCGCAACGGCAAGGGCTTTTTGGTGTGAAATCTGTTTGAGTGCTTTATTGGGCTGCATCACTGTTAAGCCAAGTATTTTCTCTGCGGTGGGGTCGTAAACGACGCTAATATGCTTGCCACCCAGTTTGTTGCTTTCGCCTGATTCTTCATAACGTAATAATATGGCTGGTGTTTCTCCAAGTCGTTCCCCCTTATAGTATTGAACGCGTGCTCGATTTGTCAGCTTGAAACGGCTAAGTTCAATACCTGCTTGGCTTAACTGTCTTCTGACTTTGTCGTCTCTAAACTCAGAAGATGCTTGGGTTGATAAAGTTCCTTTTTGGCCCCATTGGCTATAGTTTGGGCTAACTACGTGTGGTGTATCGGCTTGGCCTATCGTCATGACTTTTTCCTGTGCTATAATTAACTCGTACGGGCTGTATAATTTGATAAATTCATATTTTAATATACGAATTCTAACGGTAATTTTTTTAATTGTGAAGCTTTTGAGATAAATATGTTTGGGTTTTTTAAAAAAATGTATAAAAATTATCTGTCGCGAGGTTTTTCTGCGCTGACTTCGTTATTTTTAGAAAAGCATTATGCTTATTATATTGAAGAGATTGACGCAACTGCTCAGCGAGTCATCTTGCGATGTCGGGGCTCCCATATCATTGTTAGGGTTGGCTATACCGAATTGATTGGTGATCCCCATCTGTTGCGTGGATTGCCTCCGCTGCAAGCATGTAAGTTGGGGGGGGTATTATGGCCGAATGTTAAGAGCGGCAATGGAGGGTGGTGAGGCTTTAAAGCGCGCTAAAAAAATGAATTTTTTGTTAAGCGATAAGAGCGGGCGATACAAGATAGTTTTTCAAAATCGCAATGGCGAGATTGGTTACTTTGATCAAAAATCACGACAAGAGTTCGTCGAGCATCCACTAACGTTGGTTAAGAATGATTATATTATCTCAGAGTTTGACTCAAGTCAGGCTTGCTTTATTGGTATTTTGGCGGGTGTAAGCATAGAAAAGGCTATTTCCTCGGGCCAGTCGCCAGATAATGTGGGTGATATAATGAATAAGGCGCCCAAACTCAGGGTTGTTAAATAGTTTTTACAGGCCGGAAAATCCTGCTTATCTTTGCGCGATTCATTCGTTAAGCTTAGTAGCTAAACCGTGATTGAACCACAGTACCTAAAATTTGAATAGTCTCGTTGAGTGCCTCAGGCTCTGTTTTTCTATAGGGTGATAATAACAGTTGATCAGGGCCGTCGATCGAGAGTTCGCGTAAGGTGGCGTCTTGCGTGTCAGGGTATTGTACGATCACTAAATCGCCATCATTGGGTTTGACAGTGGGGTCTACAATGAGTGTGGTGCCGCGAGGGAAGTGCGGTTCCATGCAGGCGCGGCTAATGAGGGCGTAGCTCTGCTCATTATTGCTTTTGTCAACAATCACCCACTCATCCCAATTGTTGGGTGTCAGCCCCTGTGTCGGATCACCGGTTTTGGTGCAATCTGACCAGGAAATGATGGGGATGGATTTGCCTTCTGCCATAATCTTCTTATTTTGCAGGACATCGTAAGAATACAATCCGTCGAGTGATACCTGAAAATAATTGGCTAGCTGTTGAAGCGTAGAAATGCGGGGGTCGGCTGTTTTGCCGGAAAGAATCTTATGAAGCGTCGGCTGCGGAATGCCAGTACGGCGCGCAAGCTCTGCTTCATTGACTCGATGTTCATGCATCAACAAGTGTAGATTTTCAATCAGAATATCGTCGGTTTTTGAGACTAAGGTCTTGGCGGTTTGTGCATTCATGAGGTGGTGTCCGAGACTTGATATAGAGAGATGATGGCAGGAAAATTCTTATTTTGCAAGTCTTTGTAGTCTTTTTCGAATAATGATAACAGAAAATAGTGTCTGGTTGGTCATTTCAGAGGCTGCTGATAAATAAAATTCATGAAGTAAACGTATGTTTTTACAATAAAAATCAAATAAATTTAAAAATTAATAAAAATAATTCTAAAAATGTTTGACATAAAATAATATTGCGAGTATAAATATTCTCAAAGTAATTAAATAAATCGGCAGGGAAAAAATGAGAAAGCCTAAAAACCCAGAAATCGATAACGCTGTGAGTGAGCTTTTATTAAATGAAGGTTATACCAAAGCTGAGTTAGCTCGTTATCTCGAAACAACGCCTGAAACGATTGATGCGGTATTGATGAATGTGAGTGAGTGCGGTTTGATCCAAACTATTCAAAAACGCCTCGTTTGTCATCATATATAAAAAATTTAACTATCCTTACTTTAGAGGTTTATTATTTGCCAACACACTTAAAGTTTAAAACGATGTGACTATTTTCTGGGTTGAGTGCTGATAATGTGGCTTGAGATGCGCTGCCGTTTTCTTTTGCAGTGTGCCTATCATTATTCATGACGAAGTGATAATTGTCGACAACAAGATGTTTGTGTTCTGATTGGCACTGTTGCTCCGCGTATTTCTTGGCTTGTGACAGTGCTTCGGTGTTCGTGAAGCCGTCAGCAACCACTCGATAGCCACCTTGGTTTAAAGGGATAATGACGGGTGAAGAGCAGGCGCTTAGCATTAAAGCTGTGCCAGCTACCACGATAGCAAAAATAATATTAAGATATTTCATTTCTTATATCCTTATAAAAATGCGGGCAATGAGATGATGATTAAATTATCTCAAAATAGTGTTTTAATCAATAGCTTCGCTTTTTCCCTGAGTGCTTATACTCAGGTTCAATGGGTCTAAGTAAAGCCATTGCCTTATCTTGGTGTTTATTAAACTTATAGGTTGAAATGGTTTGTTTTTTTGCTAAAATATCTAGCATGACTAGAAAAAATAGACAAAATTTAAACCATTTGCTGCTTAAGGCGCCGAAAGGTGGGCTGTTAACCTCGGATTGTCTTAAAAGTTTAGGTGTGTCAACAAAGTTGGCTTGGTGGTATGTGCAGTCCGGTTATTTGGAGCGCATAGGCGGCGGATTGTATAAATTGGCTGGTGACTCCGTAGACTGGGTTAGCGTGTTACATGCTTTACAAACGCAGCAGGGCTTGCCCGTTCATTTGGGCGGTAAAAATGCATTACAGCTACTAGGAAAATCTCATTACTTGCCGGCTCGCTTTGAGGCGCAAACATTACAGTTATTTTCACCAGAAGGTATCAAGCTGCCGCGCTGGATGAATGCGGTGCGTCTTGAGGGTGGATTCGCACTTTATAGCACCGTTTTGTTTTCGGGACTAAAAGATAATGTACTGGGCTTGGTTGAGTATTCTCAGCATGGGCTATCTATACAGATTTCATCGCCTGAGCGTGCAGCAATAGAATTATGTTATTTAGTGCCTAAGGTTGTTAGCTTTGAAGAGGCGGCATTGTTAGTTGAAAATCTGGCGCGCCTTCGTCCGACGCTTGTTCGAACACTTTTAGAAGCCTGTCATAGCCTTAAAGCGAAACGGCTATTTTTATTTTTATCAGATTACTACCAGCATCCATGGCTAAAAGAATTGGTATTATCGGGCGTTGATTTGGGTAAAGGAAAAAGTGTCGTCGCAGGTGGTGGTGTGTATAATGCTAAATATAAAATATCTACACCAAAACTCGGTGAATAAGAATGAGTGAAAAATTTTATCAGCAGCAAGTCGAGTTATTGCTTGATGTGCTACCTGTCATTCAGTCGTTTGATTGTTTTGCTTTAAAAGGTGGGACAGCCATTAATCTTTTTGTTCAAGATATGCCGCGACTCTCTGTTGATATCGATTTAACTTATTTGCCGATAGAGCCTCGAGACATTTTTTTGAGAAATTTAAACACAGCGTTAGAAGCGCTGTCGAATCAACTGGAATCGCTAGGTTTTGGAGTGATTAAGCAATATGCCAAGCAGGATAAACAATTAATCAAGTTGCTTATTAGTCGTTTTTCGACGGAAATTAAAATTGAGCCCAATATTGTTTTACGTGGATCGGTATTTGGTACGGAACTTCGTGCTTTGGTGCAAAACGCTCAGGAAAGGTTTTTACAGTCTCAACAGGTAAGAACACTAGCTTTACCCGATTTATATGCGGGAAAAATATGTGCAGCACTGGATCGTCAGCATCCGCGTGATTTATTTGATATTAAATTGTTGTTCGAGAGCGAAGGTATTACTGATGAAATGAGGCAAGCATTTGTGATTTACCTTGCAAGTGGCCCAGGGCCGATGAATGAGTTATTGGCTCCAGATGAGCTTGATATGCGTGGGGTTTATAATAAAGAGTTTGTCGGCATGACTAATGTTGGTGTGAGTTATGACGAATTACATGAGGTGCGTTCGAAATTAATTAAGACGCTGCAAACACAGCTCACTAAAAATGAGCGGCAGTTTTTGTTATCCATCAAAATGGGAAAGCCCGACTGGAATTTGCTTACAGTTCCTAATATTAAAAATTTACCTGCTTTGCAGTGGAAGCTTTTAAATATCAAAAAAATGAATAAAACAAAACACAGCAAAATGTCGGATCAATTGAAAAAAGTGTTGGGGTTATAATGTTTTTGGATTGCTTGTTACCGGTGTTGCACTAGCAAATAGAATCCACCAAATAACCCAGTCTACCCAAGACGGTTTCCACATTGTTCTTAATGATTTTATTTTTTTAGGAGATTTTTTATGTCTATTCAGTCCATGATTGAAAATCAACGCTCGGCGGTTTTGATGAAGCCAGGTTGGGTCTTGTTTGTTCTAGCCCTCTCCGCATTCGCGATTGGCACGGCAGAATTTGTGATGGCTGGTGTGTTGCCCAATATTGCACACACGTTTTCAGTCACAATCGCCACATCTTCGTATTTGATGACAGCTTATGCAGTGGGCGTGGCCGTCAGTGCGCCGGTTTTGGCGGTATTGACACTGCGTTTGCCTAGAAAGATTACCCTGATTGCTCTCATGACTCTATTCATTTTGGGTAATGTGTTATCGGCGCTATCTCATCAGTTCGATGTGTTGATGGCAGGCCGGATTATTTCTGCATTGTGCCACGGCACCTTTTTCGGTGTGGGTGCGGTGGTTGCGGCCAATGTGGTGGCACCGGAGAAAAAGGGGCGGGCGATTGCGTTAATGTTCACGGGCCTAACTTTAGCGAATGTCTTGGGTGTGCCAATGGGTGCGTTTATTGCTGAGCATTTTGGCTGGCGTTCAATGTTTTGGATGGTGTCGATTTTGGGTGTGCTGAGTTTGTTTGGACTTTTGGTTTTTTTGCCAAGCTCTCAAGCTGAGATATCATCAGACATCAAGCATGAGTTGCAAGCGTTTAAAAAACTGTCGCTGATTTTGTCGCTATTCATCACGGCCTTGGCCTTTGGTGGCGTTTTTGCGGCGTTTTCCTTTGTGGCGCCGATGATGACGGTATTGTCGGGTTTTCAGTCCAGTAGTGTTTCTTGGCTTTTGTTGATCTTTGGCGTGGGGTTGGTGCTGGGCAATATTCTCGGTGGGCGTGCGGCTGATCGAAACTTGTTGCGCGCTTTGTTTGTTTTGATGGGCTTATTGGCGACTGTGCTTTTCGTGTTTGTTTTTACGGTGCACGTTGCTTTATTGTCGGTTGTGACGTTATTTTTGCTCGGCGTGTTCGGCTTTGCCATCGTTTCACCTGTGCAATCACAGGTCATGCAAGCAGCCTCAGGTGCGCCAACCTTAGCCTCGGCGGTGAACATTGCGTTTTTCAATGTGGGTATTGCATTGGGCACCTATTTAGCGAGCACAGCGGTTTCGTTGGGCTTTTCCTATGCTTCGCCAAGTATGGTGGGTTTTTTATTAGTGCTGTTGGCTTTAGCCTTGCAACTGCTTAAACAACGCTACCGTAATCGCAGCGCTTAGCCAGGAGCGGGTCGGCTGCGTTTTGCATCCGGATTGTCGGGTAAGCGCTCGCTGGCTAAACTTCTTGGAAGGCTGTCTGTCTCCAGCTCCGGTTCAGAAGCAAGATCGGGCAAGCAGCCTGGTTCTGTTTCATCATCTCTATTATGTTCGCGGTTTTTTGCGGCACTTCTTTCGTTGACGAAACCACGAATATAGTCACGTTCTTCTTGGGCGGACATTTCAATCGTTGGGTCTAGATAATCCGCGGGTTGCTGGCCTAGCATTTTTAGCTCTAAACCTTCATCTCGAACGCAGGAGCTTAAAAAATTCAGTAGCTGGGTTTTTTGATGTTGCATCACGTGCTCCATGATGCTTTGTTGTACCCTAAAGTATTGCTGTGGGTTCATCAGTTTTGCTTCACGATTTAGCACGCCGAACCTTACCAAGTCACTTTTAAATTTATTGTACTGAGCTTTGTTTAAGCCATACTTTTCTTGCATGAAGTCACGGTATTTGTGGCAAAAATTAGGCACGCGCACCACCAGTGAGATAAAGATATGATCTGCATCCACTCGGTGAAAGAAAATGCGTTCGCGCGCCCGGATGTACCCTCCGGTGATGTGGCCGCCCGGCGCAGCGCAGCGCGCATCAATATGGTTTTGGGCAAACTCATCGAGTATACGAGCGCTAATACTGGGTAATTTTTCTTTGGTGTGTAAACTTGCATGAACAACGCCGAGGTAGGGGTGTATAGGGTGGCCTGACGGTAAGTAAAACGGGTGTAGTGGCTTGACTTTGCCTCGAGGTTTGTGGGTTCCATTTTTGTCATAGTTGACGAGGCTTAAGGCATATTCAAAGGCCCAACGTGGGTCTTCCGTTGTCGAGACAAAAGGTAGCTGTGTAAATCCAAGGTCTTTGAGAAGAGCATACTTTTCTCTCTTTTTGGCGCCAAGCCGACTGGTATCATTAGTTTGAGAGTCCTTTAGCTCTTTGATCAAATCTGCATAGGAGTTGACATATCGCTGTATGAATTCAGCTAACCGGCTGGGATAGGTTTTTCTGCGACTGCCAGGCTTTGTCATGAGGGGTTCAACATCCTTTTGTTCTGCCATAGCGTTGAGTTTTGATAATACGAGCCTGCTTGTGCTGTTAAGTTTTTGCTCGCGCTGGCTTAAGGTTTGTGTATACGTTTGTCGCTGAGCTCGGCTTGCCAGGTTTTGTAGGTCTGGTAATGTAAAAGGTTCTTGGGCTAGCTCGTGCGCAGCTGTGCAGTAGGTTGAAGGCCTTGGAAGTTCGCCGGTGTTTTGCGCATCGGAAATTTTTCGGTGATGGTGCCTTTCTTTTTTCTTGTAGTATCTAGGGTAAAAATGCTCGCCACGAAAGTGAGGAATAACAACGCCTCCCCTCTCAGGAAAAGTTCTTGCAAGGTGTGCTCGCAGTGACGCACTTGAGCGTTTAAGTCTGTCAGTATAGCGATAGTGAGTAGGGCTTTCTGAGTCGCTGTCGATGGAGGTGTCATTTTCATCCGAATTCGGTAAGTAGGATTGGTGTAAGCCTTGATAGGCATAGATTTTTAGTCGGATGTCGGCTTTATTTCTATCGCGTTTTTTTAGGATGTTTTCAATTAAATCGTACAGTCTTTTTTCGTCCGGTTCCCTGAAGTGTCGTGTTGACGGCATCATGGGGTTGTAGTGTGCTAATAAATGGCACAGCATATTGATCCAGGTTTCGTTTCTATCTTGATCGATGCTCGTGGGAAATCCGCTCATGATTAAGCCCAGGGTGTTTAAACCGACGGGTCTTTCGGTGCCTGCATTGTCTGGGCCCGTTTTTAAATCTGGGTCAGCCCCTGCGGCGAGTAATAATTTGAATGTGCTTAAATTTCCCCGCATTACCGCTTCGTGTAGTGGTGTGTAGCCGCAGTACTCGTAGGTATTAATACCGCAGCCGCCATGCTTGATTAGTAGTTGGATGATTTCATCATAACCACGGTAAGCTGCTATGTGTATTGCACCACCACCAATATTGTCTGCCGATTCATATACGGCAATCTGTGTATCGATGGTGGGTTCGGACAATAACCGTTCGCAGATTCGGGAAAAATTGTTTTCGGCGGCTATCGCTAGTGGTGTGTAGCTAGATTCATCAGAGCAGTTAACATTGGTACCTTTTGTGAGTAGCTTATCAACTTGATCTAGCCTGTTTTTTCTGACGGCTTTTAATAGTTGCTGTTCGTCTTTTGTAAGCTTGGGAGGATTCTCGCACATTGGCATGTATTCTATGTCTTCGAATCTTGAGTCATCATCACTCTCCATCGAGGAGGTTTCATCGGATTCAGAATAACTGCTTGGGTCTTCTTCGCTATCCATGGATGAGCTTTCATCCGGATTTGCATCGCTGTCTAGGGTATCGTCACTCTCTGCCAGTGAGGCCATATCTAGGTCTGAGTGCCCCATTGACTCTGGGTGTGCAATAAGATGACTCTCATCGTTTAAAGAAAAAGGCATGGTGATATCATCTGAGGTTTGTGAGTGTCAATCGGCCACACCTTTAGGTTTTGGTGTTGTCGCTAATGGGCTAGGGTTGAAAGTGTAGTTTCTTGCTGGCTCTGTTTCTTTGCTGTTCAAGCTGCTCGGTGTTTGTTCCAATAAAAAACCAGCATTATTCAATCGCTCCATGAATTGAGTAAAATGTGTTTTATTGTAGAGTGTGATTTTGAGCGTGTTACTGTTGTTTGTGACGTCGTACTTTGGCGGGCGTTCGTTCTTGGCGTCTAGTGACTCCAGAAGGTCGCCGAGCAAGTTGAGAAGCTCGTTGGCGTGGGCAAGTTGTTGTTCTTTCGATAAGGTGTTTTTAAACTCTATGGTCAGTGTGCAATTATTAAAGCCGTGATCACCTTCTGTTTTGGCTGTGTAGGGTCGTGGTTCGGGCGTTAGAAAAGCGATATTTTCTGCGGTTTTTTTTTGCGCTTCTTCATGCTCATTGCTGCTGCCCGCGCTTTTTTTACATTGGCAGGCGGGTAAATTCTGTGCTCGGCATTTTCCGCAAGGGTTGGTGTTGAGAGTTTGTGCGCTGGCGGCCATGGGGGCACCCTTGGTTTGTGTATTTTTTTTGCATCTTATCGATTTTCGGTCAAAAGTAAAGTCTTTGCTCAAAAACCCTTTACAAGAGCCCTCTAAAAGAGTATTTTGGCCCGATTAGAAACAAGAAGGTAATGTATGTCTAGAAAAGGTAAGACCTCGTATGCTCTTTTGGGCGTGTTGTCGTTCGGTCCGAAATCAGCTTACGAGATTTCGCAGTTCATTGAGCGCAGTACTCGTCACTTTTGGTCGGAGAGTGATGGGCAGTTGTATCCCAACTTAAAAAAGCTAACGGAAGCGGGTCTTTTACGTTGCGATCGGGATGGGCAAAGCGCGCAGCCGAATAAAAAACTCTATAGCTTAACAAAGCTAGGTGAGGCGAGCTTGCTTGAGTGGTTACGTCAGGCGCCGACAACGTTTACCGTACGCAATGAGTTTTTGTTGCAATTATTTTTCGGGCACAAGCTGTCTGTTACTGAAAATATTCAAAAAATTGAGGCTTATCGGCATGAGCTTGTGAAGTACGAGGCATTATTTGACAGTATTGAGCAGCGAATTAAAGAGCAAGGCCAAGAGCCAAGCTATTTACTGTTATCTTTAAGTTATGGTCAATATAGCCTCAAGGCGGAAATCCAATGGTGTGACCATGCCATTAAACAACTAAAGAAGGGGAAAAAATGATGAGCGCGATTGAAACCATTAAGGCTTTTTTGCTGGGAACACCGTGGTGGGTTTACCTTTTATTTTTCTATCTGATTAAGCAGGGTATTGCTGCGACAACAACGCGAACTGTATCGCTTAAAAAGCTTGTGATTTTACCAATTGTATTATCAGTATGGTCGATCATTGATTTGATTAAATTTTCGCACGTAACGCCGGGCTTATTTGTGATGTTTATGGCAGGTGTTGTTCTGGGTGTTTGGCTTGGCTGGATAATTGTGTGTCGGCAGCGTATTGCTTGGGCAAATCGTGCTGAGTATACCCTTCAGATCTCGGGCAATTACTCCACCTTGGTTGTTTTGTTGGTGGTGTTTGGCGCAAAGTATTTTTTTGGCGCAACCATGTCAGAAAATCCGCATTGGCTGCATGAGTTAGTGCCGCTGTATGCTTTGTTTTTTATCAGCGCAGTGATTGTCGGTGTGTTATTTGGTCGATTGGCAAACTATGCTTATCAAGTTTCAGGTAAATCACATTAAGGCTTTGCGATTGTCGGGTGTATCGTTTAGTCTGGCTCTAAATTTTCTTCATTAAGGTGTGTGTATGCGATCTCGTGACGTTCTTAGGCTTGTTCTTGCTGTAGGCTTTTTTTTAATGGGTTCAGTCAGTGCGTATGCACAGTTTTCGGTGAAAAATGACACCGATTATCCGGTGTATTTTTTCTCAGATAGCGAGCCAGGCCAGGCAGAGACGATACCGGTTCAGGAATCGCGTGAGTGGTCGGGGGCTCGTCAGCATTTGTTAGCTTGTTACCGAGTCGACTCGGAAAAGTTTTATTGCAGTGCGCCGGCGCTGGATAACCCCGATGATCGTAACCTGGTGGTGGTCGGCCGCTGTGATGAGCGCTGTCTTCATCAGCGCCTCGGGCCAAAAGTCTGTTACTGCGGCACTCATTGGACCATAAGCTTGTTCTGGTAGTGATGGCTAAAAGGGCGCTTTTCTCGTTGCGCCCTGCTTTTTTGCTTTATTTTTAATCAAAAATTCCCTCGAAAATAACTTTTGTGTCATTTTAGCCCATAAAATAATTATAAAAATATTTGACTTTAATTTATTCTGTATTATAAAATTCTAAAAGTAATTAATTCTTTGAATTTTTCAGGTCCGCCAAAGCAGGATTGGCAGCCTTTCCAAAAGTATTGCAGGGACGTGCTCATTACTCAGTACCAATAAAGGGGTCACGGTATGTCAAGCCAAATACAACAACCTAAAGGCGTCGTCGGCGTATTTACCTTACAGCTTTTAGGTATGACCGGGTTTTCCATGATTTTCTCATTATGTGTTTTGTATTGCACAAAAAGAATGGGTTTTTCTGACAACTCTGGCTACGCCATCACCGCAGCCTTCAATGCACTCGCATTTGCATTGTCTGTGCCTGGTGGTGTCATTGCTGAAAAATACTTAGGCTATCGTTTGGGTACAGTGCTCAGTCTATTTCTCTGTGGGCTTGGCCTCTTGGTGTTTGCGATCCCGACCGTTTCAATGCTGTACTTGGGTTTAGCGCTTTTTCTTGTGGGCACCGGCATGAACCTACCTTGTTTGTTTGTCCTGTTGGGAAATTTGTATCAAGATCAGCCAAGCAGCCAGCTTAGAGAGAATGGCTTTTTGTATGCCTATATCGGTATGAATGTGGGTAGTTTTATTGCCTCGGCCTTATCGGGCACGTTGGTTTCGGTCGCTGGCTATTATTTGCCTTTTTTGGTGGGCGCGGCCGCTACATTCTTAATGTACCCCGTGTATTTGAAAAATCGTCACTACTTTAAAGAAAGTAGCGACGTGCCCTACGCTCGCACTGGAAAAGTTAAGGGGCTTTTTTATGTAGGCGTGACAATTCTTGTCACCATTGCGCTGGTGAGGTTTGCGGGATTTTCTGACTCACTGTTGGTGGTGTTTGGTTTCGCATCAATTTTGTATGCCTTAAAGCTGAGTTTTTCTCAAGATAGAGTCTCACGAAATAAATTAATCGTATTTATTTTATTGACGGTTTTATCCATTATATTCTGGACACTATACTCTTTATCGCCATCAGCATTGACACTGTTTATTGATCGAAATGTCGATAGAAGTTTATACGGCTGGACGATTCCAACCGCTGATTTTTCAAGTTTAAACCCATTTTTTATCATTACTTTGGGCCCAATCTTTGCGTACTTTTGGAGTCGATTGGAAAAGCGATCTGGTTTTATTCTATCCACACCTTACAAGTTTGCTTTTGGTATTGCTTTGATGGGCGTGGGCTTTCTCGTGTTGGTGCTTGGCATCAAACACTGCAGCGTGGTCGGCTTGGTCTCAATAGGCTGGATTGTACTGAGTTATTTTCTACAAACAGCCGGTGAGTTGTTTGTGGGCCCCGTGGGTTATGCCATGGTGGGCGCACTGGTGCCTAAAAAGAAAGAAGGTTTGATGATGGGCATTTGGCAATTGTCAGCGGGTATTTCAGGGGCGCTGTCGGACTACCTTTCACGTTGGATTAGCGTTTCAAAAACTAAGCACAATCCCTTGTTAAGCAATGTTCACTACGCGCACTCCTTCGAGTGGTATGGGCTTGTGACCATTGCTGTGGGTGTGTTTGCTTTTTTAATTTCAAAAAAATTGAATGCGATTATCTCGGAGCGACAGGCTATGAGTGGTGCGAGCACTAGCGCATTTGATGATGATATGGTCATTCAAGCTAAATAGGAGGAATCAGAATGAACAACAATAATCAGTTCTCTAACCAGGTCGTGCTCAATGGCAGTCAGTATTTTAATGCTGTGGGTCAATATTTCGATGTTGTTAGCCCCTACAACGATGTTGAAGCCTTTGTTGATTTAACTTCAGCGGCAGCAGAAAGCCTGCCGTTGTTGGCGAGGCTGGATCTGGTTGATTTCAAAAAGCACGGCAATGACCATGGTTATTTGTTAATTAAAGGTTTAAAAACCGATCCGGATTTGCCTAAAACGCCAGTAACGGGTGAGGAGGCGAGGAATCGAAACAGTTACTACAGTGAGACTTGGCTTGCGATTGTTGCCAACCTCTTGGGCGAGCCTTTTAGTTATAAACAGGAAGGTGAGGGCTACTTGTTTCATAATGTTCGCCCAATGAAAAAAAGCAGTGAAAAGCTATCTTCGGAAAGCTCGGGTATTTTGCTGGATTTTCACACAGAAACGGCGTTTCACCCATTTATGCCGGATTTTTTGATGCTTTATTGTTTGCGTTCAGACCGCAAAAAGGAGGCGAAAACCATTGTTTCCAGTACGCGACGGTTTATTAAAAGCCTCTCGGAAGAGACGATAGCTGAGCTTGGAAAAAAACAGTTTAGGACCGGCATCGATTATTCATTTGGTAATCAATCACAAGCGCGAGGCAATGGCCCGGTTTTATCGGTTTTCTATGGTGATGATCAGGATCCACTCATGACGTTTGACCCTGATCTCATGGAGGGTTTGACGCCATCAGCTGAAAAAGCGCTTCAGGAGCTAAAAGCGGCTGTCGATTTCGCCAAAGAAGGCGTGTTGCTTGAGGGGGGTGATTTGCTCATTGTTGATAATCGCAGGGCGGTTCACGGCCGTAATCAATTTAAAGCTTACTACGATGGCTATGACCGCTGGTTGCAGCGTACCTACGTGACACGCAACTTATTGCAAGCAGAAATTTTATTTAATCATCGCGAGCGTGTGATCAGTTACGATTTTTATGACAAGCACTATAAGGTGGCAGTATGAAACTACAACGTTCCATTTCATCATTTGGCCTTCTGTGTGCCTCGGTAGGGTGTATGGTGGGTTCCGGTTGGTTGTTTGGCGCTTATTATGCAGCGCAAATCACTGGGCCTGCGGCCATTTTGAGTTGGCTTTTGGGTGGCGGTTTAATTATTTTCATTGCGCTAACCTTTTCAGAGCTGTCGTCGATGTTGCCATTAGCGGGCGGCATTGCGCGTTACTCACACTTTACTCATGGTCCGATGGTGAGCTTTTGTATGAGCTGGCTGGCCTGGTTGTCATGTGTCGCAGTGGCACCAACTGAGGTGCAGGCTATTTTGCAATACGGTTCAACGTATGCGCCAGGTCTGATGCATAAAGTTGGTGGTTTGCCGGTGCTGACATTGACGGGGTATGTGGTTGCGACCTTGTTAATGTTGGTCATCTCTTGGTGCAATATGATGGGCGTGAAGCTATTAACACGTTTAAATAGCTTCATGACACTGTGGAAGCTGTTGATTCCTATTGTCACCATTATCATTATTGCCCATGTAAAATTTTCGACGCACAACTTTGTGTCTCATCACTTTGCGCCCCACGGTTTGCATGGCATTTTGTGGGCGCTTCCCACGGCAGGCATTGTGTTTTCTTTCTTGGGCTTTAGGGAAGCAACTTCTTTGGCGGGCGAGGCGAAATTGCCAGGCAAAGGTATCCCGCTGGCTGTTATTGGCTCAGTTTTAATTTGCACGCTGCTTTATGTGTTGGTTCAGGTGGTCTTTATTGGTGCTGTGCCTGCCTCTGCCTTGGTGCATGGCGGCTGGTCGCATTTAAGCTTTAGTGGTGATATGGGTCCGTTTGCCGGGATTGCGACAAGCTTGGGTTTGGGCTTTCTGGTATTGCTGATTTATGTTGACGCCCAAGTTTCACCATTCGGTACGGCTTTTATTTACACGGCCACGACTTCGCGCCTTAACTATGCAATGTCTGTTAATCGTTACACACCACAGGCTATGTTGAAGTTGAATAAAAAAGGGGTGCCCGCTTTGGCCATCATGATCAACTTCATTGTGGGTATGATGCTGTTTCTACCTCTGCCAACTTGGCAAGCCCTTGTGGGTTTTCAATCAACAGCTATCGTGTTGGCATACGGTGTCGGACCTATTGCTTTATTAGTTTTGCGACGCGATGCACCGAATTTGGAAAGGCCGTTTAAATTACCGGCTAGCCGAGTATTTTGTGCCATTACGTTTACGGTGTGCAACTTAATTGCATATTGGACGGGTTGGGAGACGATCTGGCGTTTAATGTTAAGTATTGCTTTTGGTCTCGTTTTCTTCGTGATTTACAGGGCCTATATGCGCCAAAAATGCTTTAGCGCCTGGCGCTCAACCTGGTGGTTGTTGCCTTATTTTGGCGGGCTCACCTTGATCAGTTATTTAGGTAATTTCGGCGGCGGCTTGGGCGTGTTGAGTTTCGGCTGGGATTTTTTGGTCATTGCGCTCTTTAGTGTCGGCACTCTTTGGTTGGCTTGCCATCACAGCTTGCATGTTAGCACCTTAAATACGCTGTTAAATGATGATAAAGAAGTAGATTATCAAGTAGAACCACAAACTTACTATGAAGGAGTGAAAATATGACATTAGATAGTTTGTCTCAAGATACCATTGTTACCTACCCTGGTGGCGATATTGAAGGTAGGGCGACGATTTTGGCGGTGTTGCCTGTGCCGGAGCGCGATGATCAGCTGATGGTCATCGTGGATAAAACCCCGGTTCATCCAAGAGACCATCGCTCGCCGGACCAACCAGCAGATCAAGGCTATATGATGCTGGGCGATCAACGAATCGAGCTGCGTGATTGTTTAACAGCGGCGAAAAATCCTGAGACAAATGAAGTGTTTCTTGACCAGGGCATTCCTAAAGATCGAAAGAAAACGGCGGGATGGCCGTTGTTCGTCGCGCACATTGTCGATAAAGCTGCATTAGATGCTGATGCGGCCCTAGGGCAATCTGTGGGGCTTTTTGTTGATGCGAATTTTCGTAACAAACTGAGTTACATTCACTCTTTGAGTCACATGGCTTCCTTGGCACTTAACAAGGCGGTGAATGATTGTTGGAAAAAACCTGCTAGAAAAGACAGCCAAGGCAATAACGATTTTGATGGTACCGCCATAGATTGCTCACGTATTTTTCCTGATCATGGTGAAGATCGATATCGCTTAGGTAATAGTTTGCGTCGTCAATTTCAGATTGACGAAGTTCTTGGCAATCTTGAAAAAATTCAGTCTGAGCTTAATAAGCACCTTCAAGCCTGGCTGAACTTTTCATCGATTACTGCAAACATCATGCCAGCTGAGTCTCGCTTATCTGATAGGCGAATGTGGAAAGCTAAGGGCAATGGGTTTTTTGCAAAGATCCCTTGTGGTGGTACACATCTTGAAAGATTGGATGCTTTGAGGTCTGCAGAGGTGATATTAAGTAGAGAGGGTGCTGATGGTCTTCTAATGACGACAAGGCCTGCTTAGATTTGTATGAAAATAACAACAAAAGCACAAAGCTATTTAATCTTAATGACAGCAATATGGGGAATGACATTCCCCTTATTGCATCGTGCAGTTTCACTAATTACGCCTGAGCAATTGGTCTTCCAGCGTTTCTTGTTGGCCTGCCTGATTCTGTTGCCGTTCGTTTTTAAGCACCTGCAAAGAAGTAGTGTTTTGATTCTCTTGGGCGGTTTGGTTTTGGGGGCTTTAAACTGCGGGACTTATGTGTTTCAAACTATGGGTCTTGAAACGATCAGTGCGTCCAGGGCTGCTTTTATTACTGGCGCAAGTGTCTTGTTTGTGCCCTTTTTGTCGCCCTTTTTCCGCTTGGGACGGCCACGGCTGATTGATTTTGGCAGCGTATTACTTTGTCTTTTAGGGATTTATGTTCTCACCGGTGAGAATTTGTCTGGCATTACACTTGGTGATTTTTGGGTGTTGCTGTCTACCTTTTGCTTTGCGATGACGGTTTTGGTCGTGCAATGGTTGACACAGCGAACCAAGGACTACCTGTTGCTCACTTTTTATCAGCTATTTTTTGCTTTGCCGATTATTGCTATTTCCTCGCGCGGACATTGCTTTACTTGGCGCTGGCATACCCAATCTGTGTTAGCTGTGGTTTTTTGCGCGGTGTTTGCAACGATTATTGCGCTGTTCATTCAGATTCGCTATCAGCAGTACACCACGGCAACGAAAGCCGCCTTGATTTTTATGTTGGAGCCAGTGTTTGCGGTATTGTTTGATTGGTTGCTTAATGGTGAGGGGATCAGTGTTTCCATGTTGCTAGGCGGGTCGATGATCTTAATGAGTGTGATACTTTCCGAGTCATTTCAGGGTCTTAAAAAGGCGCTTCGTTTGAGTGGTTTTTTTTCGCATGAGCCCAATCGCTAATTTTTCGGCATGGCCTGGTTTTTTTAGTTTTCTTGAATCTTTTTCGGTTTCTTAGTAAATTTCATGTCTTGAAATTTTCTACATGATTTTATGAAAAGTATTCGTCATCTTGCTGCCTGCATTATAGGTAATATTATTGAATGGTATGAGTTTTCCTTGTTTGCTTATTTGGCGCCGACAATATCGGCTTTGTTTTTTCCTGCGGAGAATCGCGTTACAGGTTTGTTACTGACATTTTCCGTGTTTGCCTCGGGGTTTTTCATTCGACCCTTTGGTGCTGTATTGCTTGGTCATCTGGGTGATCGGCTTGGGCGAGCCAAGACTCTAAAGTTGACCATTTTTTTTATTTCTTTGGCTTCAGTTATGACGGGTTTCTTGCCAACGTTTTCATCTTTTGGCGTTTTGGCCAGTGTGTTATTGATTTTGTGCCGTTTAATTCAAGGATTTTGCATTGGCGGTGAGTTTGCGGGCGCTATGGTGTACTTAACCGAGTCAGCGCCGGCACACAGGCGTGCGTTTTTAAGTGCGATGACCAATAACGGCAGTAATTTAGGTGTATTGTTAGCGATTTCGGCTTGCGCTTTTGTTTCAAGTGTCTTGACGCCTGCCCACTTTTTGCAATACGGTTGGCGTGTGTTGTTTATTTTTGGTGGTGTTCTAGGTTTGCTCGGTTTATGGCTCCGGCGAGATATGGCGGAGTCCGAAACCTTTGAGCGAATTGCGCGAAGGGCATCTCAGTATGTGCCCTTTGTGTATGTGTTGAAAACACAATCGCTTAAACTTCTCAGTATTTTTGCACTGTTGTGCATCAGCGCCTGCGGTAGTTATGTGCTCATGGGTTATTTATCTACGTATTTGCATGTATTTTTAGGGTTGCCATTGTCGCGTGCTTACGCAATTCAAACTGAATTCATCATTGTAAGCTTGCTGTTGGTGCCCCTGTTTGCGTGGATGAATGATCGTTACGGGCGAAAAGGTGTGTTGGCTTTTGCGATTGTGGGGTACATATTTTTTGCAATCCCAATTTTTTATGGCTTACCCTTTTATATGAGTGCTTGGATACTCTTGCCATTGGCTATTTTTTATAGTGCGGAACAGGCTAGCACGCCGGTGATCATGGCAGAAATGCTTCCGGCAAAGGGTCGATATACTGGTGTTTCGATAGCCTATAACTTAAATATGGCGCTGGTCGGTGGTACGGCGGCGTTTGTAAACACAGTGCTGATTCATTTCTTCCATGATCCGATGATGATTGCGTATTACATCGTGGGGTGTTCGATTATCTCAGGTGTGATAGTGTTTGTTTTCCCCCCAAAAAATGTCGGCGCACATTTTCGTTTGGACGAGGTAGTCTAAACAAAAGCTCGCTTTATTTCTATTTGAAACCGATTTTGAAGGCGATCATTTTTTAAAAGCAAGAAGCGAGAGTTTCACCATGGTGTTAAATCAGAACTTAGCAGGGTATACTCGGATTTCCTATTGTCTTGATAGTCAGTGTAGTGGAGGGTGGTTGATGAGGCTGTTGCATACGATGCTACGTGTTGGGGATTTGGCAAAAAGTCTTGAGTTTTACACGGAAATTTTAGGGATGAGGCTTTTTCATCAGAAAGATTACCCGGGTGGGCGTTTTACCTTGGCGTTTGTGGGCTATGGTTTGGAAGAAACGGATGCTGTTGTTGAGCTAACGTACAATTGGGATACGGCTCACTATGACTTGGGCGATGGTTTTGGTCATATCGCAATCGGCGTGGAAGATGCTTATGCTTTTTGTGATGCGGCCCGGGAAAAAGGCGCCAAGGTTGTGCGTGAGCCTGGCCCCATGAGGCACGGCACCACAGTCATTGCATTTATCGAAGACCCGGATGGTTATAAAATTGAAGTGATTCAGCGCGCGTAAAGCTTGTTTTTTACAGCAGTCCATGTAAAATTTTTTATCATTCTTTGCTGTGTTCCTAAGGCTTGCAATGGGCTTTAAACACCACACTGTCTAATTGCTAATTTTCCCATCATTCTTTAGGGGGTGTATGAAAGCGCTGAATATTTTTAATCAATTGCCTAAGGGAAGATCCAGTGATGAGCTTTTTGAGACGTTGCGCTCGGGTGATGGCTTCAAGATTGAGCGGATTATTTCAACTGGGCAGGTTACGCCAGAAGGGCAGTGGTATGATCAAAACAGTGATGAGTGGGTGGTTTTGCTGCAGGGAAATGCCAAGCTTGAGTTTGAAAATTGTACGCTGACATTAGGCGCTGGAGACTATGTTTGGATCCCCGCTCACCAAAAACACCGTGTATCGTGGACAGACCCAGATCAAGTTTGTGTCTGGTTGGCGGTTCATATCGAAAACAATGAGGAGTAGTGATGAGTTTAGATTTAAAAAACAAAACGGTATTAATTACAGGCGCGTCCAGTGGTATTGGTCGTGCAGCAGCCTATGATTTTGCAAAACAAGGCTGCCGCTTGATTTTAACCGCAAGACGTGTTGAGCGCTTGGAAGCAATGAAAAAAGAGATTGGCGAGCGCTACTCTGTCGACGTTTTACCATTTAAGCTCGATGTCCAAGATAAGTTGGGCGTTAAAGAAGCCTTCAAAAGTTTGCCAGAAGCCTGGCAAGCGATTGATGTTCTGGTGAATAATGCTGGTCTAGCACTGAGTAGCCATAAAATGCAGGAAGCTGAACTTGAAGACTGGGATGTTATGGTTGATACGAATATCAAGGGTTTGCTGTATGTCACTCATGCTGTGCTTAAAGGTATGGTGGCGCGTAATTCCGGCCATATTATTAATATCAGTTCGGTGGCTGGCAGCGAGCATTATCTAGGCGGCAATGTTTACTCAATGACCAAGCATGCTGTCAAGGCTATTTCGGCTTCATTGAGAATCGATCTTTTGGGTTCGGCAATCCGTGTAAGCGATATTGCGCCAGGTGCGGTGCACACAGAGTTTAGCGAGGTGCGCTGGAATGATAAGAAGCGCTCTGATGATTTTTACGCAGGCTTTCAACCCTTGAAAGCTGAAGACATTTCCGATGCTGCAGTGTATTGTGCAACGCGCCCTTTGCATGTGGACGTCTCAGAAATGAAAATTTTCCCAACAGCACAGGCTTCGTGTAACCACTTGCATAAGTCCGGTGTTAAACCTGCCAGCTTATTTGATTAGCGATGGAAGAAGGGTGTCACGCGGTATGCCCTAATAACGTTGCTTACCGTGTTTTTTGGATGCTATTGAGTCAACGTATGAAGCCTATTTATTTTATCTACACCTGTGTGGCCTATGTGCTCGCTTACCTAACGATTGATATCTGCTTGCCGGCCTTGCCCGGCATGCAGGCTTACTTTGGGGTGAGTGTTGCGAGCTTGCAGGCTGTTTTGAGTGTCTATCTCTTTGGGCTGACGTTTTCGCAATTATTTTTTGCCCCCATGATCGATCGTTATGGTTATCGCCTATTTGCTTTGATTGGTGTAGTGGGGTTCGTGTTTGCCTCTTTGGCGTGCGCGTATTCACCGAGTTTGGATGTGCTTCTCGTGATGCGTTTTTTTCAAGCTGTATTTGCAGCCTTGGTGGCCTTGGTGGCGCGTGCGAGCATGCCGAGATTGTACAGTGCTGATGAAATGGTCAAGATCTTGCTGATTGTCGGCCCACTGATGTCTTTGTCGCCTGCGTTTGCCCCGATGTTGGGTGGTTATTTATCTTGGCTGTTTAGCTGGCGAGCGATCTTTGTTTTTTTGCTTATCTTTGGCTTGGTTCACACCATCTTAACTTGGAAAGCGCAGAGACTTGGGCCAGTTGAGGGGGTGGATCACAGCTTTAAGATTCGAGATGTTTTGGGTAATTATCTTTTTATTCTAAAGCGCCCACAGTTTCTGGCGTGCTTGTTAGCCATAATGAGTACGTTTTTTGCTTATTTTACTTATCTGTCGGAATCGCCCTTTATCTTTCATCATCTGGGTTATACGGATAAAGCCATCGGCCACTTCTACCTTTATCTGGCCGTTGCGTATGTTGTGGGATCGCTCTCGGCTCGTTTCAGTATGCGTTATGTATCGTCTAATACAATTTTGTACATTGGCTTTTGTTTAAATGGCTTGGGCAGTCTGTGTATGATGATTGCGGGGTTGTTTGTTTTTCACGTTGCCTTTTTTATGATTTGGCCCATGATGATTTTTGTGGCGGGTAATGGTTTTTCGAATACCGTGCTCATGTCTAAGGGAGCGTCTTATTTTCCAAAGCGCGCAGCCTATGCGGTTGCTTTGCTGAATGCGTTTGGTTTAATGAGTTCGGGGCTCGCATCGTCTGTTGTACAGGCTTTGACGCACGGTCAGTTATTTCGTCTTGGCTTATTGAATACGGCTGTCATTATTTTCGGTATTTCGGCGTTCTTTTTATTTTATTTAAGGCCGACTGCCGGCGCTCCAAAATAATCAAAGCGCCTAAGATGAAAAGAAGAATAGCGGAAAGAATGGTATCGCTTTTTGCCATGGCTTGGTTGCTGTTGATGAAAACAAACGTTGTGATCCAGGCAAAAACCCCCGTTGAGAGCATTTTTATCATGGACTGTGTGGCGCCTGCAAGACCGTGGCCACCTTGAAGGCCGCTCATGCTTTCGCCTGTGAGTAGGGGGGCGAGCAAGCCCGTGTTGATACCAAATAAAATTGCGAAAATAATCAGCACGGTAAGGCTGTCACTGTAGTGGCTGATCAAAAGATAAATTAATGATAAAGCGAGATAGTTTAGAGTGTAGCTTACGATATAGCGTATGTTTTTTCTTTCTTTTTGGTTGAGTTTGCGGGTTATATGACAACCTAAAACAAAGGCTGCCGGGAACAAAAGCAGTAGCGTTCCGCTTAGTGTGGGCGATAGACAAAAATGATTCTCTAATAAAAAAGGCGCGCTATTGAAAAAGCTCATGATATAAGCGGTGAGAATGCCGGAGAGTACACTGTAAATCATGGGTTTGTGGTTTAGGAGCATCTGCTTGAGCTGATGAAGGCTGGCTTGGAGTGTGGGTTTTTCTGTCGTGTTCTGAGTTTCTTGAAATTTGAAAATAATGATAAGCAATGAGAATATGGATAAAAGAGCGATAAAGATAAAGACCATTCGCCAGTTGAAGAGGTGGGTGATCATGCCTCCTACGCTGGGTGCGATGCAGGGAGAGAGTTGTGCGACGATAGCGTAAGTGGCAAAGCTTTGTATAATCAAGTGGCGTTCATGCACGCTATCTAGAATAACAGCGCGAGCGTTGGCGACCAGGCCGCCTGCGGCGATCCCGGAAAGTAAACGATAAAACAGTAGTTCGCCCCCGTTTTGCGCGCTTGCGCATAATAGATTGGCCAATAAACTTAAGCCAAGCGCGCAGATGATGGTGGGCTTTCGACCAAAGCGATCGCTTAAAAAACCAAAGATAGGGCTGAAGAAACCGATGCCTATAAAGAAAACGCTGATTAAATTTCGGGTGTATTCCTGTGACAGGCTCAGGCTTGCCTGTATCGTAGGGAGTGCGGGTGAAAAAAGATCAATCGCAATCAGTGAACTTACGATCAGTAGTGATGCAAATGCGACAACGCGCCTGTGACTGAGTTCTGGGTTCATACAAAAAGTACTTTTGTTTTTGGCCATTATGGACTATATTCACAATCAAGTAAATATTGTATAATTTAATTTTAATATCAAGTATGACTAAACTATCGAGCGTAAATTTTAATTTATTAAAAAGTTTATCAGCGCTGCTCATGCAGAAAAGTGTGCGTGGCGCGGCCGATGAAATGTGTATCACACCTTCTGCGATGAGCCTCAACTTAAAGCAGTTGCGCGAGCTTTTTGATGATGAGCTTTTGGTCCGCGGACAAGCAGGAAAGATGCATTTAACTAAGCGTGCCAAAGCTTTGGCGCCTGAAGTGCACGCTACTTTGTCGCAGCTTGAGGTCCTTTTTTGTGGTCGGCAGCCATTTGATCCTGCATCTCTTCAAACTGAGGTTAGGCTTGGGGTTTCACCTTACGCTGCTTCTGTGGTTTTGCCTGCGTTGCTTTCTAAAATTCGTCGCGAAGCGCCGGGCTTGCGTATTGTCGTGAAATCTTTGTGGGATATATCCGGTATTCAGCCGTTTGTTGATCGTGATATTGATATTGGTTTGACGTATTTTGATATTGATCTTCAAAACGTTCATAAAAGAACCCTGTTCAGTGATGAGGGCGTGGTTTTGGCCTCAAAGTCTCATAAGATCTGGAAACAGTTTGATGGTAGTTTGAAAAGCATTCGTGATTGCGAAGTCGTGGTTTTCACTGGGCGTACACGTGTTTTGTTGCACCCGCATTTGGTTTATCTGGAAAAACGTTTATCAGATAGTTGTCAGGTTAATCTCATTGTCTCTGATCCTCTGGTGGCGATTCAGGCTGCAGCTGAAAATAATTTAGTGACATTTTCAGGGCGACGGTTTTCAGAGCCTTTGCTTAAGCGCTATCACTTGGCGGCTGAACCGATTCGCTCAAAACCATTTCCTGATACGTCATTGTATTGGCATGAAATTTCACATAATGACCCTGCCTGTCAGTATGTGCGCGAAAGTCTACTCTCTTTGTTTAATTCGAAATAGGAGGTGCTTATGACCAAAGATCTTTTTTCTAATCAGGCCGATCTGTACGCAAGATATCGTCCAGATTATCCCCGTGAATTATTTGAGGCGATTGCTCAAAAGGCGTCGGCTCATGAAAGTGTTTGGGATTGCGCTACGGGTAATGGACAAGCTGCAGTTGCTTTGGCAGATTATTTTGATCGGGTTGAAGCGACGGACCTGTCTCAAAAGCAAATTGACCATGCCGCATCTCATCCTAAAGTGCATTATTTTGCAGCGCCTGCCGAGGCTTCTGGTCTTGCGGATAGCTCGCAGGACTGTGTGACGGTGGCTCAAGCCTTGCATTGGTTTGCAGGCGAGCCTTTTTATCGTGAGGTTAGGCGTGTTTTGAAGCCGGGTGGTGTTTTTGCGGCGTGGACCTATGCGTTATCCTTGACGGATGAGTCTGATATCGCTGATGCTATCGTGCATTTTTATAAAAACGTTGTGGGTCCATATTGGGATAGAGAACGTCAATATGTGGATAAAGACTATTTGGATTTACCCATGCCTTTTTCAGGCTCACTGCGTGAGAGTTTTTCAGTTTCACGCCAGTGGTCGTTAGAGGACTACTTGGGTTATATGAGCAGTTGGTCGGCGGTTCAAAATTATATTAAACAAGCCGGTGTGGATCCTGTGTCTACGTTTGCCAGGCCTGCGCTAGAAAAAGTTTGGGCTAAAGGTGAGCCTAAAGATTTTGGTTTTAATATCACCCTGGTCACTTGTCGCGCTTGAAGTCTAAGGATAAAGCCTAGCGGTATTTCGGATGGGCTTCTTTTTGACGAATATGGTTTGGTTTTTTTTTATAAAATCCTTTTGTCGAAGTCCTGTTTCGCCTCAATCAAAATAAGTCATGATGTTTTAGGGTTTGTTTACAATTCATTTTCACGCTGCAAACTGAGTGAAATTGGTCCAAGTTGCTCATTATTTTCGTTAAATAGGGTTAGCTATTCGCCTCAAATAATAAACAACTTGGC
>PCWT01000043.1:39329-39516 GCA_002796245.1 Gammaproteobacteria bacterium CG11_big_fil_rev_8_21_14_0_20_46_22
GTTTTAGCTTACTTAGGGTGAGATATGAGCAAAGTAGGAAAAAGTAGCTTAAAGGGCGCGCAAGAGGCGCTTGATTATCGCTTTTAATCATGAGCTCGTTGAAGAAGCTTTGAGGCATGTGTACGACTTGAGACATAGGTAACACTTTATACCGGAGACATAGGTTACACTTTTAGGCATTTGAAGG
>PCWT01000044.1:0-147 GCA_002796245.1 Gammaproteobacteria bacterium CG11_big_fil_rev_8_21_14_0_20_46_22
CAGGCCGTTTGGGGTTCACACCAAAAATCCTTGCTCTGTAATTGCCGTTGGGTACCTCGAAAAATGCTGGCGTATTATAGACCTGCCGGCTAGGAAACACAAACTACAGTCTTTTCCAATATGAAATGAGTCTGAAGGAGGGGCCGT
>PCWT01000044.1:236-1482 GCA_002796245.1 Gammaproteobacteria bacterium CG11_big_fil_rev_8_21_14_0_20_46_22
ACGATTGAACAACTGAACGCTTTTCTGGCAGGCACCCAACGGGTTGCCTTCGAGGTTGCTGGTGACAAGGATGCCTGTTATCAGTGGATCCAGAAGACCTTGCTCCGGTTTCACTACCAGGCGCTGAATAGGCAGGGCAAGGGGGTGCTGATCCGCTATCTGATGAAAGTCAGTGGCTATTCACGCCAGCAAGTCACCCGACTGGTCAAGCAATACCGAGATCAGGGGCGACTAACCCGCCGACAGCGCACAGTCAATGGTTTTTCTCGGCGTTTCACCGATAGAGATATCCGTCTGCTGGCTGAGATGGACGAGCGCCACAACAGTCCAAATGGGCCGGCCATGCGCAAGCTCTGCGAGCGGGCCTACAGGCTGTTCGGCCAAACTGAGTATCAACGCTTGGCTTCGATCTCCGTCGCCCATCTGTACAACCTGAGGAAATCCAAAGTCTACTTGCGCCAACGACGCACCCTGGAGAAAACCCGTCCCAGAGCATCTCACATCGGTGAGAGGCGAAAACCCCGGCCCAACGGCCAACCTGGATATATCCGTATCGATACGGTTCATCAGGGTGATTGGGACAAGCAGAAAGGGGTCTACCACATCAATGCCGTTGATGAGATCACTCAGCTTGAAATCGTGGTGAGCGTCGAGAAAATCAGTGAAAGGTATCTCATCCCTGCGCTGGAACAACTGCTGGAGGACTTCCCTTTTGTTATCCTGGGTTTCCACTCTGACAATGGCTCAGAGTACATCAACAAACAGGTCGCCAGGCTATTGGAGAAACTCCGTATCGAGTTCACCAAATCAAGATCCCGGCAAACGAACGACAACGCCCTGGCAGAGAGCAAGAATGGGCATGTGGTTCGCAAACTATTTGGGTATACCCATATCCCACAGCATTGGGCTCCCTTGATTAACGACTTCAACCGGAAACACCTGAACCCCTATATCAACTACCATCGGCCCTGCCTGTTTCCAGAAATTGTCATCGATGCCAAGGGTAAACAACGTAAGCGCTATCCCCATGACACCCTCATGACCCCGTATGAGAAGCTCAAATCTTTACCCAGCGCAACAACCTATTTGAAGCCGGGCATGACTTTTGAAATACTGGACGCTATCGCTTACCAGATAAGTGACAATGAGGCTGCCGACCAACTCCAGCAGGCACGTCGGCAATTGTTTAAAACAATCCATGAACAGCAGTGGAAAAGGGCTTGAGACCAGCCTTGCTCAGCCCCTC
>PCWT01000045.1:0-6871 GCA_002796245.1 Gammaproteobacteria bacterium CG11_big_fil_rev_8_21_14_0_20_46_22
CGTTGCGCAATTTGAGGGGTTGTTACCCTTCAATTTTAAAGATCAGAAAAAGTAGCGCCCGTAAACCAGGTGCGTAATTTACCGCTTACTTCTCTTTTATTAAAAGGCAACTTATTAAATCATTTTAAGGAGTAGGCGATCAAGGCGATTCTTCTCTTGGATTTGCCTTGCCAACATGCGCTCCCGCATCCAAACGAATCAATTCACCCGTCATAACAGGGTTCAAAATAATCGACATGATCGTCTGTGCAACGTCAACAGGCGTTAACACTCTTCTTAGCAAATTACTTCCTTGCATACTTTTAACTAACGCCTTGTATTTATCCTCTTTACCATCAAAGGTTTCTTCCCACCACGATGAGTCGACAAAACTAGGACACACAGCATTTACCCGCACTTCAGGCGACAATGCTTGTGCCAAAGCAAGGGTCAATGTATTTTCTGCACCTTTTGCAGCGGCGTATGCAATAGAGCTACTTTTTCCTGTAATGCCTGCCGCCGAAGAAACATTAATCAGCACACCATCACCTGATGCTCTCAATAAAGGCTGGAACGCCTGTGCGACTAAATACGGCGCTGTTGCATTAACAGCAAACAAACGTGCAAAATCTTCTTCAGTTAATTGCTCAAGCTTTTCATAAGAAGCGCCTTTTGTTGCACCCAAGCAATTAACCACCACATCGGCTCTACCCCATTTTGACCCAACCAGTGAAGCCATTTCTCGACAAGTTTCTTGCCGGGTAACGTCACCTAAAAAGAGCTCAGCTTCAGCACCAGCTTCTCGGCACTCAGCAACCACTCTTTCTGCTTGTGATTCGTTTTTCAATGTATTAATTAAGCAACGCGGCGAGAAAATAGGCGAGTTGTATACAAAATTAGTTAGGCCGATATGGGAATCGTATCATATACTTATGTATGCTGCGTAACATATCTTGAGTATTCTTGTGGAGAATCAAGTAACGACTCTATGAAAAATTTAAATACTTACAAATTATCAAGTTGCGATTTTGCAAACTGTCTACCCCGAAAACAAATAATGGATCACATGATAAGCCCGTTATGGGCAGGTATGCCCCGCATAAGCGGACCGGCTTTTACCGTTTCTTGCCCACCTGGAGACAACCTAATGATGCACGTTGCAATCCATGAAGCACCCAAAGGTTCGATTATTGTTATCAACGCCGGAAGCTGTGAATACGCAGTCGCTGGGGGTAACGTTTGTAAAGTAGCGAAAAAACGTGGAATTTTAGGTTTTATCATTGATGGTGTCATTCGTGATATTGCTGAGATTCGAGACATCAAATTCCCTGTTTATACAAAAGGATTATGCCCAAAACCAGGCGCAAAAAAAGTCTATCAAGAACTCAATCTGCCTATTACTTGTGGTGATGTTCACATTATACCTAATGATATTATTGTTGCTGACGAGGACGGTATTGTTGTCATACCTTATGATGAAAAAGAGCAGGTATTAAGCTCGGCGAAAGAAAAAGCAAGCATAGAGAAAAATCAATCTCTAGAAGAATGGGAGGCTGACCATAAAAAGAAAATTAAGCAGCTTTGTGAAAAAGCTAAATCTCAAGGCTCTAGTTAGTTTTAAAAGAGACGCTAGACTACATCTATAAAAACAGGGGATGCGATATCCAAACCATCTTTGAAATAACCAAATGAAGACTAAAATGCAGCAACAGAAAAAATGTCTACCCTTTATTGCGATGTTATTTGGCGCCTTATTGCTTTGGTCAAACATCACAGCACAAAAGCTGACGACTATTTTTAACTTCACCATGCCAGCAAGTATTATTATATATCCGGTACTTTACACCATGGGCAGCTTAATCACAGAAGTTTATGGCAAAAGAACGGCTTTAAGGATTACTTTTTACGCCATTGTTTTAAACCTCTTGATGGCGCTCACTTTTAGCCTCGCGATTTTATTGCCAGCGGCTTCAATATACACAGAAGAAAGTTCTTATAACCTTATTTTAGGCAGCACCCCATTATTTATACTCGCTTCATTTATTTCATTTTTTACCGGTGAAGTAACTAATATAGTGCTAACGGTGTTGATTAAGAAAACGATTAAACTCTCTTTGCGCTTAAGAACATTAATTTGTAACCTGGCTGGCTTAAGCATCGATTGTTTTATTTTTATTTTAATTAGTTTTTTCCATTTAAGCTTTTCCTCTTTAATCCATATCGCGCTGGCTTACTATTTCTTTAAAGTGATTTATCAATTGATTTTAACGATTTTTATTAAACCTTTAGTTCAATTAGTGAGACGATTGGAGGCTTGATATCAAAATTTTTATCGATAGTTCAAAACCTTATAACAGCAATATTCTGGCACTTGGGTAAGTCATTGAAAGTGAAACAAGCGGCAAAACCCACGTAAAAACTGTATCATCTACCCATCTTGTTGATGCATGCCGGATTACGCTTCGCTAATCCGCCATGCACATCCTAAATCATACAGAAATTCATAGACAGGCATTGTTTTGATGTGACCCTGTGAACCTTAATACTCGAAATTTAAATGGCAAAGAGAAACATAGTAAAATTTGACGAACGAATCTTATCTGATTACTCCCACAAAACCCCAATAGGCGCTGCAACAAGGTTTTCTTCAAATACGTTCGAATGATCACCATCGTATAAAAGAATACCCATCAAAAACTTTTCACCTGCTGCTTTTTTCAAGCGCTTCAACCCTTGAAAGTAATCACTTTTCAAAGTAGCTGACGATTTCACCTCAATACCCATCACATCACCAGACATCGTTTCAAGCACGATATCGACTTCAACTTGATCTTTATCGCGATAATGCGAAAAATAAATGGGCTCATCACACCAAGAAGCCAAACGATTCAATTCGCATAACACATAAGACTCAAGAAGGTTACCAAATAACGTGGGATCACGATGAATCTTTTCGGCGTTAATTCGTCGAAGCGCACACAGCAATCCACTATCAACCAGATGCACTTTGGGTGTTCGAATTAAACGTTTGTTATCATTTCGGTTCCATGCGGGCAATTCTTGAAAAATAAATAGTTGCTCTAGTAATTGTAAATACCGACCCACGGTTTGGCGCGATAATCCTAAAGCATTACCCACTTCCGTATAATTGACGAGACTACCCACTTGATTACAAATCATCTGTATTAGTCTGGGCATAATATCTAAGTTATAAATTTGCCCCAAATCTTTCATATCCTTTTGAACAATACTAAGAATATATTGATTAAACCAACTAACACGCCGACTGCTTTCTTTTCTTAATAAAGCCTCTGGAAAACCGCCTGCCAATACTTTCTCAATTAACTGCTCTCTAACTCGAATTTGTTTTGTTTCGGGCATTTGACCAGCAAGCATTTTTGCTAAAAAATGTGAAGGCTGACTTTGTATCTCACACTCAGCAAGAGGCAACAATGAAACGACCTCTAAACGTCCTGCTAATGAATCTGCAACTTTTGGCAGTGCCATGGCGTTCGCGGAACCTGTTAACAAAAACCGACCTGGTAATCTATTTTCATCAATGGATTGTTTGATTGGAAGAAACAACTCTGGCACGCGCTGTACTTCATCAATAATGACTCGACGATCATTAAAGTTGCGTATAAAACCGAGCGGATCAGATTTCGCAAATGCTAATTGGTTAACATCATCCAATGTGACATAAACCGAATCGTGAGCCATTATCTGTTTAACTAAGGTCGTCTTACCACACTGCCGCGGGCCAGCCACCATCACAACGGGTGTATCTTTCAGGGCGGTTAATACTTTATTTTTAACATTCCGCTGATACATAAAAAACTTCCTTTCTAACTATTTTTCAATAGCATAGCATCGTCCAATCGTCCACACAACAGCATCTAATCGTCCATGAGTTGCCGTCCAATCGTCCACAGATTATCGTCTAATCGTCCAATGCGACTATTTTTGACATTTATTCTGCCTAGAATCAAAACTCAGTCAAAATTTAAACGGTACAACCTATTGTTTTTTAATGATTTTACTTGTCTTGCAGCCCAGCAATGACTTTAGGGACGTTGCCTAATAGCTTGATCAATGAATAATTAAATTAATCAGTATATTCTGCTTCATCTCTATTCAAATAAATACTTATGAACAAAAGGAGAGGTCATGCTTGTCAAAAGTGCGCCATAATCGGGAGTGAAGCGCACTTCATCACCCACCTGAAAATGCGAGTTTTTGCTATCCAACAAAAGATGGTCGCTACTGGCCCCTAAAATTTCCAGTGAACTTGCCGGCGTTATTCCCGAAATCAGCACATCTTGTTTGCCCAGTGCGCAAATAACCCTTCGCATCAAACCCTTGTCTTTGGGGCTTTTGATCAATCCAAAAGCATCCTGGCCGATTTGCCCATAGGGCCGAGAGGGCTTGGTTTTAACTTCGACTACTTCGGCTATCAACTGGAAGGCGTTAAGATGGAGTCCCGGAATTGCTTGGCGAGTTAGGGTTTCACACCCTAAAAGAATTGATTCGCCAATCCGTAAATTATTGATCCTGCCAAATTGTTGTGTTGCTTGGCTCCAATGATAATTAGCTGAATTACCACCTGAGATCAGCTCCAATCGAAGAGAAAACGCGCTTTCAATATATTCAGCTAGCCTGGATAATTCACTCATTTTCTTTACATCAGGCGCCACACCGCTGTAGCAAGCTAGATTGCAAGCAATGCCGATTAATTTTAGGTTGGGCAATATCAAAATTTCGCGCACAAAAGAGGTAAGATCACACGGGAGAACCCCTTCACGCAGATCACCCATTTCGACCACAATCACAATCTGATGCATTTTTTGCTGCAGTCCCGCCTGATAAGACAGGCTTTTAATCGTTTCTAGTTCGGTATTGAAACTAATATCCGCGAGCGTTACCACCGATTTAGCCAAACTCAATGGTGTGCGTAGCAGTACGAATTTTGAGTTCACTCCAGCAGCCGTCATTTTATGAATATTTTCAAGACGTGAATCGGCAATCCAATGCACGCCGCCTTGACTCATGGCCATAGCAATTGCTGGCTCACCAAGCACGCCCTTGGTGACTCCCATTAGAGATATTCCCTTCTGACCATAAAGTTTGGATAAATGCTTAGTGTTCTCGCGGATTTTGGAGAGCGAAATCTCGATTCTTGGCAACAAAGCTTTCACCAATTTTAAGACGAAATCTTAATAGGTTGTTCAGATTTATTTTTTAGTTTTAATTCAGGAAATTGATTGCAAAGGGCTAGGATCAATTTTTGGCACCCCTGAGTCAAAACATCCGTCGTCGGAAGGCCAAACTGTTCCTCGTATTGCTCGACGAAACACATTATTTCTTGTTCGTTTAGCATTTCGTGATTTAAAGTAAGTGCTATCACCTTGGCTTTTGACAAGGATTCGATCAAAGTAATTTCTTGATCAAGCGAAGGCATTCTCAGGTGAGGGAAATCGCAACGGAACTGTCTAGCAGGTGGATGTTGTAGAATCACACTATCTGGCATGCAGCCTTTTAATATGCCAATAGAGCTCATAAAAGCAGGATGGCTGACTGAGCTTTGCCCCTCAATTAAAATAATATCTGGGTTATCATGCTCGACGGCTTGAAGAATCGCATGCTCCAGCTCACCGATGACAAATTGTGAAATTAGCGCATCGATTGAAGAGCCATACTTTGCCCCTTGCATCAGGCTTGTTTGACCTGTTGCAATCATTAGTGACCTAATTCCTTGGGCATTAAGCTCCCTGTTAAGTTCAATTGCTGTCGTCATTTTCCCACAAGCACAATCGGTCCCTAAAACAGCAACCACTGGGATTTTCACCTCCGATATTTTTCCTGTGAAGACATGCAGATCCTCTAATTTTGATGGCTTTCTAACATCTTTAATCAGAACGCCCGATTTGGCGGCAATGTGAAGAAATTCAGGGTCTTCGGAGAAAAACTGATGTAATCCACTGATTAAATTCATTCCTTTTTTCATGGCGTCCAACATTAAATGTCGCTCTTCTAGGCAAAGGGATGTTTCTAGCGGAGCCTTGCCGTATATATAACAGTCTGGCGTTTTTGGCAGTGTTCGCAAGGCTTCATCGAGATCGTAAAATAGGGGGATTCCATTAGCCTTTCCCCAAAGTACTTTTCCGGCATCCTGACCGGCTAAGCGGCTGTCAATGACCCCGGTGATTTTATATAACTCCGAGTAGCGTACTAATCCGGCGGCTGTTTTTCCGTCTACTTGACCAAATTCTTTTTCACAATAAATCAATGCCGTTTCTTGCATTTGTCGCATATTAATTAACCTCGGTTGTGGGCTTTGTTCGCCCAGGGTGCTAGTGAGCCCTTTAATCTATAAACGTGATTAATTTGAAATAACCCATTCAGGAAAAGGCTGAAAAAGAGCAACGAGACAAAGATTACCCTTCAAGTCGTTTAAAAGAACTCTGTGCTAGAAAGTTTAGTAATCAAACAAGCGATGACGCATTTGAAGCGAAGATAAATTGACAATTTCTCGTTACGATTTAAGTCAATCTCAAACTGTATGTGACATTATAACACAATAATCAAGCTCTGTGTCGGATTAGATTAAGTCGAGACTCAACGCGATCTCACGATATTATGGTGGAGCAGCTCGCATCGCTTGGCAAGCCTCTGTCGTTGCCTGTGCGATAGTCTCAAATTGTGTGCGATAGCTATCTCTCAAGCCAAACAGACTAGCCCAACCACATCTAGCAATAAATGTTTTTTGCTTCTCTCAAATTGAAAACTCTATTGGCTATATTTGTAGATGGTATAAATCGCGCTAGCGACAAGATTCGGTTGATCAGTTTGAATGTAATGACTAGCATTATACGCATATAGGTGAATGCTTTTA